>CALBBA010000276.1 GCA_937926755.1 uncultured Collinsella sp. | reverse complement strand
CAGTCCTGCGCAAGACGAAGGCCACATTAAGTGGCCTTCTTTGCGTGCGGAACTCGCGATGAACTTCGTGCCCCGCCGCCCGGGAGGACGCCTCTTTATTGATGGGAGGCCTGATAGGTCGATGGTTCCGTGCCCGGATGCGTCCAAAGTGGGACGGGCTTTCCGGATGGGCAGGCTTTCGAAAAATGCGTCCCGGAATTTGCCTTTGGAATGGGACGTAGTTTCCCGTTGAGGTGCTTTGCGGAAAGTGCATCCCACTCTGGGCGGTCGAAGTGGGACACACTTTCCCAAAGGCGCTCCAACGGGAAATTGCGTCCCATTATTCGGTCAAGAAACGGGATGCATTTTCCCAATGAGAGCAAAACCGGAAAATGCATCCCACAATCAGCCCTCAAAGTGGGACGCCGTTTCCCAATGAGGCTCAAGCGGAAAATGCGTCCCGGAATTTGCGCTCAAAGTGGGATGCGGTTTCCGGTTGAGGGTCTAAGGGGAAAGTGCGTCCCAGAATCGACGCTTGAAATGGGATGCAGTTTCCCGATGAGGCACTCGACGGAAAATACATCCCAGAAATGGCCTTTGAGCTGGGATAAGATTTCCGCGGCATCTCGGATTCTCAAAAATGAGACACGCCGTTGGCGAAAATGAGACACGTGATATCGGGCATCGGATGTATCATTTGCAAAAATGAGTCCACTCCACTCGAATAAAGCGAGGTCCCTCATGTACGTTCCACACCCCCGTATCCGTAGGCTGTCGAAAATCCCGCTTGTTGGGACGGCGGCGCTTGCTGCGTTGATCGCCACGAGCGTCGCCTGCTTCACGGCCACGCCCCAGGTTGCCCAGGCGGCAGACGCGCCCGCAATCACCGATATGACCGAGCAGGATTATCAAGCCCTGGGTCTGGGCACGAGCGAGGACATTCCGGCCGATACCGTTGGCCCCTATTCCACTGATACCCCCACGACGTTTGCCACGCGCAGCGAGGTCTATATGGCAGCTAACGGTAGCCATGGCAATCGCTACACTCTGCGCGACAAGCTCGAGAACGTCGAGCGCGGTGACATTGGCGGCAGCAGCAAACTCACCGATGGCTATGGAAGTGTGTGGGGCGCCGCAAAGTTCTGGCAAAACGTCAACAACTTCGATACGAACAGCGATCTCTACAAGCATAGCGACTACGGTGGCGGCACCTGGTCGTACCTAAGCAACAATGAGTCCTCAACAGTACTCGCCAACGACAACAACGGTTTCTCGGGCATTCACGCCACGAGTGTTGAGTTCTGCAGCGACGCCAGCACGGGCAAAAAGAGCCGCGTTGCCGAGCTCCGTGCCTACGGCGACAGTTCCTCCACGACGATTGACGGCAAGTCATACGCCGGAAAGGTTGAGCTGGTCCTCTACTCGTTTAGCAACGGGCGTACGCGCACTCTCGACACACACCTGCCGGTGACGGTCAACACCAATATGATGGACGGAGGCCGTTTTAAGTATCTGAACGCCGGCTACCTGCAAGAGCACGACGCCGTCTTTGATGTCGAGGCGGGCGATGTCGATGGTGACGGCGTGGACGAGCTTTTTGTCTATGCGGGCTGCTATGTCGACGAGAACGGCGTGCGCAAGGCTGTAGTCGACATGTATGACTTGGAGGGCGGCAACTGGAAGCAAAGCGTCGTCAAGATCGATGCCGGTAACGCCGCGGACTACACCACGCACAACGAGGGCGGGAACGACTCTTGGACGCAGCTGCAGTCAGCTCCTGTCGTTTCGCTGGCTGCCGGAGACCTCGACCGCGATTTTTGCGATGACCTCGCCATCGTGGTCTCGGCACCCTACGGCAAGAAGAATATTGATAAGTCGACGTATTGCGAGCTGTTTTCGTGGGATGCATCCAAGGGTGCGCTCGTCCATGTCGATGCTCTGGGCGACGCGGGCGCAATCTCCCTCTCCGCGAACGGCAAGACCATGGTCGCTGCGAATGCGACGTTCGGCACGTTTGCCGCCTACGATGAAGAAGGAAAGAAGACGGGTGAAACCGTCACGGGCCTTATTCTTGCGGGCTATGACTGGCAACGCAGCGCTTTTGATTACGACGCCTATGACGGCAGCAAGGGGCTGTACGGCGCGCTGTACCGCTACGCGTATTTTGACTCGGAGTCTGGCGAGTTCAAACTATCCGATTGCAAGGAATACAGAGACGGGCTCCTCGCCTCCTATGGGCTGATGCATGTGCCCAGCAGCGCATGGAAGGATAGCGCTCAGGATAAGCGCTATCCGTGCACCTTGGCGCCTATTGCCCTTGCCACTGCCAACCTTGACGGCCTGTCCGAGCAGCTGGCGGTCGACGAGGTGCTCGTGGGCGGCGATGTGTTCCGCGACTTTGCCTGCAACACGGCGCAGAGCGGGGCCCAGGGCTTGGGTTCCATGGTCGGAACCATGAGCATGAGCGGCCAGCAATACAACAGTAGCAACAAGCATGACCACAAGGGTATCGAGCAGGTGTGGATCAGCGACGTTAAGGCGGGCAGCGTCTCGGGTTCGGACCGCTATAACGAGAGCTTTATCGCCGTAGTGGGCAAGCACCGCGACGAGGACCTGCGCAAGAACGATGACTACTATTGGATGACCGCCTCGCATTTTTCGCTCGACGAGAACGGAAAGGTACGCCGCGGCGAGGAGCAGGTGATTAGCGAGAGCAACCGTCGCGGCACTACCTACGGCACATTTATCTCGCTCGCGCTGCCCGATGTCGACAACGACAGCGTCAAGATCACGTACAAGGACCGCTACAAGGTCTATACCAACCCGCGCGTGCTTGCCGTGCTGCAGGATGCGCCCTATGTTGAGGATCTGGAGCAGGCATACGGCTATCTGGTGTTGGGCGGCACGTCATACGGAGAGGAAAAGGGCACGGGGACATCCCAGGGCTATACCATTGGCGCCGAGTTGGGCGTTGCCGTCGAGGTGCAGACCGGTCCGCCCCTGGTCGCGATGAATGCTTCAGTCGATTTTGCCGCCGAGGGATGCTATGACTACCGGAGCGAGCGCACGGTCAGCGCAAGCGTAAGCTATGAGTCGCATGCCGGCGAGGGTGACAAGGCCGTGCTCTACACGATTCCGATGGTCTATTACGAGTATGAGATCGAAAATGAGGAAACTGGTGGCAAGGGCGTGATGGCGGCGCCCGTGTCGCTCGGCGCGCAGACCTCGGTCGTTAATGTCGAGGCCTATGACCGCATTGCCAAACAGCACAATATGACGCCGCTCAGCTACTTTTTGACCAACCGGTCGGGAGAACCCGGAACCTATCAAACGACGCTCAACGGCGAGACTCCCGTTGGGGATTCCTTTGGCCTGGGCAAGCCTGGCGTAACGCGCGCCTACACGCACGATGGGTTTAACGGCGCCGCCGCGCAGTCGGGGGCGAGCATTGAGCAGACCATCGAAGTCGAGGAGGGCAAGGAGCAGGAGCTCGAGCTCGGCTTGACGCTGAACGGCAGCGTTGTCATGGGCGCGAAGCTTGCAAAGCACGAGTTGTTTGGCGGCCTGTGCTTTGGTGCCAACGCCGGCTTTACTGCGGGTAACTCCTCGAGTGAATCGACCGAATACGGCGGCACCGTCGACAACCTGCCCGAGGCCGCGCAGGGCAAGTACGGTTTTGTGTGGCGTCTGGGCGTCAACGCGGTGGATGTCGACAAGTTCGAGGCAGACTCGGGCGACAAGCTCGGCACCAAGGACACCGACCAGTTCTGGATCGTGGGCTATGACGTTAAGGACGTCGAGATGCCCGACGCGCCGGCCGTGACGGGCTTTACGGCAAACGCCGTCGATTCGACCAGCGTTACGTTTAGCTGGGACGATGTACTCGCAAACAAGAGTGGCTTTAGCTACGGCGTGGGCATGCTGCAGAGCAATGCGGCGGATGCGGTCGTCAATAGCTGGAAGATTGCCGACAACACGCAGACCTCGCTCAAGTGGGATGGGCTGCAGCCCAATACGGAGTATCGATTCGCCATCGCCGCCGTTAAGAATGGATCCACGACCGAAACAGGTATTCGCTCGGCAATCATCACGGTCAAGACCATGCCCGATGGCATGACGATGACCGTGAGCGGACCTGCGGCGGATGCTGCGGAGGGGTCGGATCTTGGATACGACTCTTCGGTTGAGCGCACGGCGGGAAGCCACCTGACGCTCTCGGCGATTGGCCATGTGAAGCAACTCGGTGCCGACGATAGCGAAACAGGGCTGGCACCGACCTATATGTGGTACCGCAAGGGCCGCGGCGAGACAGAGTTTAAGCTCGTGGGTGCCGATGGCAACCTCGCGGCTGGAACGGCCTCAAAGCTCGAGATTGACCTGACCGCAGACGATGACGGTGCGCAGTATTACTGCCACGTGGGATACAACGACGTGGGCCTCGACACCGGCACGACGCTCGTGAATATCGAGGCCGAGGAGACGGCGCCCACAACGGTGAACGCCACCCCGATCCGCACGCGCCGCCTGTTCTCACAGGCAAGTGCGGGCGCCAAGAAGTTCCTGGACCATACGCTGGTAAACACCGCCGGCCCAACCGATTCCGAAGGCTCAAAGGACCCCGAGACTCCTGAGACCCCGACGAACCCGGACAAGCCCAAGTCCGACAACGGAGCTAAGACCGACACCAAGGTCAAGACTACGACCACAGCGAAGAACCTCGCAAACACCGGCGACCAAACATTCGCCCTAGTCGCCACCGCAGCAGCAGCGGGTGTAACGCTCGTAGTAATAGCCCTCATCATGCTGATCAAGCGCCGCAAGAACCACTAGGAGTCAGTCGAACATATCGACAAAGTAAAACCCGGGTAGCCAAACAACTGGCTACCCGGGTTTTCTCTTTATTAGAAATCAGAGTCTTCAAGGCAAGAGCCCGATTCAACCAGAGACACTCCGAATACTCCCCATGACAAGCCGCGCTCCAACAACAAGGCGTCTGCCCGGGCGGCGCGGAATGTAAGGTTCATCGCGAGTTCCGCACGAGCCGGAGAGCACTTAATGTGCTCTCCGTGCGAGCAGGACTGCCCGAGCAGGGAACCTTACATTCCGCGCCGCCCGGGCAGACGAACCGGGATAGACCCGCAGCGACCCGCTACTTGATCTTGGTCGTACCCGGTGCCAGGTTGGGGTCGGTTTCGTTGGCTTCGGTCTGGAAGTGCTCGGTATACACGTTCTTGCCGTCGCGGAACATCTCGTAGTACTGCATCTTGGCGTAATCCTCGCGTGCCTTGGTGGCGGCTGCGGCATCGGCGTCGTCACCGGTGACGTTGGAGGAGAGCGCCCAGCGCAGGCTGGCGTCCTCGTAGCCCACCGAGTTGATGGCGGGCAGCGACTTACGCAGCGTCATGTGCGCTTTCTGGTAGTCGGTCAGCGGTGCGCCGATTAGCTGCATCAGCTGGGTGGACAGGTAGTTGGTGGACAGGTCGTCGACCTCGCTCGTCTGGTCGCAGCCGGCAACGTCGTAGTTAGCCCAGATGATGTAGTCGGTCTGCCACAGGCGCTCCTGATGCGTGGCATCGTCCTCGCCGGTAAACCACTTGTCGTTGAACTTGGACGGGAAGAACGGCTGGTGATCGCCCCAGAACACCACGACCACCTTGCGGTCGAGCTTGCTCAGGGCGTTGAGGAAGTAGCGCAGCGCCTGGTCGGACTGCTCAATGCACGAGACATACTCGTCGACATCGGACAGCGTGCCGTCCTCGACAGTCTTGGTGTCCAGGTCGGTCGTGTCGATGTTCAGGTGCATCTGCTTGTCGACCGGCAGCAGGCCCGTATCGTAGCCCGAGTGGTTCTGCATGGTCACGTCGAAGATAAACTGCGGATCGGCGTTCTGGTCGAGCAGCTCAAGAATCTTGTCGTAGGTAGCCTGGTCGGTCACCATACCGCGCAGGGTGTCGGCTCCCTGGAAGTCGTTGATGGACAGGAACTGGTCAAAGCCAAAGTCCTTGTAGACGTTCTCGCGGTTCCAGTTGGTCGCGTGGTTGGGGTGCATGGCCGTGGTGGAATATCCGAGCGACTTGAACTGCTCTGCCAGATTCCCGGTCGTTTCCATGTTGTAGATGGTGTAGGGGTACACACCCGAGCCCAGGTTGGCCATGGAGTTGCCGGTCATAAACTCAAACTCGGTATTGGCGGTGCCGCCGCCGTAGGCGCTCACGTAGAGCTTGCCGCGGCTGAGGCAGTTGGACAGGCTCTTAAAGTACTGCGGGCCCTCGTAGCCGGCGCGCATGTTCTGGTAGATCGAAAGGTCTGAGAAGGTCTCGTTCATGATGGCGATGACCGTGGGCTTCTCGCTGTCGAACTGCTCCTTTGCGGCGGCGCGCTCGTCGCTCTTGGCCGCGTCGGACTTGTCGTAGGCCTTGGCGTACTTTTTGAGCGTGGCCTTGGCATCGTCGACGGAGTAGTCGGCGGGTTTGGGCGGCTTGATGGACTGCGCCGCACTAATAAAGGCAGGCAGGTAGCCCTCGCGCCAGTAGCTCTCGAGCGGGCGCCAGGTGTAGACGGTGATGCCGAGGGTGTTGTAGTAGTCGATGAGCGTGACATGCGCGGTCACACCGCCCAGGCACAGCACGGCGACGAGCAGGTTGGTGAGCAGGATGCGCTTGGCGTTGGCGGCGCCCTTCTGGCGATGCGGCGCGACCAGGCCGGCGTACTCGCACAGCAGCATGGCGATGGCGGTAAAGCCCATGGACAGCACGCAGAACAGCGAGATGGAGAAGGTGTAGCCGTTGCCGGCGACCGCGGCGGCGGTGGAGATGGCCGAAAGGTCGCCCGGCTGGATGGGCATGGATTTAAACGTGATGACAAAGAACTCGGCAATGCCCAGGACAAAGAGGGCAAAGGCCAGGACCGCGGGAGCTGCGCCGTGGCGCTGGAACAGGAAGAACAGGCCGACCATGAGCGTGGTGATGATGGCCCACTCGAGCAGGATGCACAGGGGGTAGACCCAGGTAAAGTCGTGGTTGGACGAGACCTCCATGCCCAGCAGCGCAAAGACGCCGGCGAGCAGCAGGCACAGGACGGCGGCGACGAGTGGTTTGCCCACAAAGGCGCCGCGCAGGCGGGCGAGCTTGCCGGTGGGGGCGGGGGCGTCGGCCGAGGCGAACGCAAAGACGCGCGGGGCGATGCGGTCGCGGGCGATGCTGGCCCAAGCGCAGCCGGTGAGGATGGCGTTGGTCAGGATGAGCATCACAAAGGCGAGCGGCTCGTTTTGTGCGACGAGGCCAATAGCGCCCCAAATGGTCAAAAAGAGCTGGAACAGGCCGAAGGCGGCGCTCCACCCAAGAGCGCTTTTGGCGACGGTGCCCGACTGAGCGCGAATGGCCTTGGCCTCGCGCAAAACAAGGTAGACGGTCGCCACAAGACCGACGAGCGAGATGGCGGCAGCGAACATGCTGAGACTCCTCACAAACTAAAACCTACGAAAGCGGGGGTTTACCCGATTGTTACCAAGATATGCGCAGCAATTGGTGGCTGCGCACAACAACCAGCCATATTAACGCGCGCGTGTGGCGGTGTGGCGCAATGTAGTGGCGACCTGCGCGATAATGGACGGGAATTACACGGAAACGTAAAGGCTTCTTAAAGAATTAGCGAGGATGAGGCGATGAACGAGCAGGTTTGCACCAAGGCTGTGGATACGTGCGGCTATCCGGTCGAGACGACGGGCAATGCGGTGCTGGACACGTTGGAGCACCGTTCCTCCACGCGTGCCTTCGCGCGTGATGACGATGACCGTCCCGTGGCGGTGACCGACGAGCAGCGGGCGGCGATTCTGCATGCGGCGAGTCGTGCGCCGTCGGCGGGCGCCATGATGATGTATTCCATCGTGAGCATCCGCGAGCAGGCAACGCTCGACCGCCTGGCCGACCTGTGCGACCACCAGCCCATGATCGCCAAGGCGCCCTGGGCACTGATATTTGTGGTCGATTATGCCAAGTGGATCGATCTGTTTGAGCACGTGGGCTGCTTTGAGCCCGAGTTTGTAGAGCGTACGGGCAAGGCGCCCCGCCGCGCGCCGGGTTTGGGCGACTTTGCCATCGCGGCCCAGGACGCCGTGATCGCCGCGCAAAACGCCGTGGTTGCCGCCGAGGCTCTGGGCCTGGGGAGCTGCTATATCGGTGATATCGTCGAGAATGCCGAGGAAGTTGCCGAGCTGCTCGATCTGCCGCCCTATACCATGCCGCTGTCGATGCTCATCATCGGCACGCCCCGCAAGGAGCGCCCGGCTATTGCGCATCCCGTGGTGAACCTGGTGCACGAGGAGCGCTACTGCCGCGCCGATGCTGCGACCATGGACGCGCAGGTGGCCGAGATGGACGCGATGTTCCGTCCGCATGCCCGCGAGGTAGGCGAGCGCGTGGTGGATATCTACACCCGCAAGCACACGAGCCCCTTTATGGCCGAGATGAGCCGTTCCATGGAGTGGTGGTTCAAAAACTGGCTCGGAAAATGACGAATGTGACAAAGGGGGCGTCCCTTTGTCACATTCCATATCGCCGAGGTGGCCTAAAGGCCGTATAAATGTTTATTTAGCTGGGAAAACAGTGCATTAAAACATGGGCCGATTACCTATAATCCCTTCGAACATTAAAGTTGGGAGGAAACCGGCTTATGGAACAAAAGGCCAAGGAGGCAGCCTCGCACGCTGCGATTCCTGTGAGCATCTCGGCGATGCTCGTCACGCTGGGCGTGGTGTACGGCGATATCGGCACCAGCCCTATGTATGTAACCAAGGCGCTCGTCGCCGGCAACGGCGGCATCGGAAGCGTCACGGAGGAGTTCGTGCTCGGCGCGCTCTCCCTTGTCGTGTGGACGGTCACGTTGCTGACCACCATCAAGTATGTGCTCATCTCGCTGCGCGCCGATAACCATGGTGAGGGCGGCATCTTTGCCCTGTACAGCCTGGTCAAGCGCTGCGGCAAGTGGCTTATCATCCCCGCCATGCTGGGTGGCGCCGCGCTTCTCGCCGACGGCATCCTGACGCCGGCCGTTACCGTTACCACGGCCATCGAGGGCCTGCGCACCATCCCGGCGGTCCATGCCGTGCTGGGCGATGACCAGGGTCGCGTCGTCGCCATTACGCTCGCCATCATCATCGCGCTTTTTTTGGTGCAGCGCATCGGTACGGCCAAGATCGGTCACGCCTTTGGCCCCATCATGACGCTGTGGTTCCTGTTCCTGGGCGGCACGGGTCTGTTTTTTGTATTCCAGCACCCCGCCGTGCTGCTGTGCCTCAACCCGCTGCGCGGCATCGCCTTTTTGCTGAGCCCCAACAACCACGCGGGCATCATGATTCTGGGCAGCTGCTTCCTCGCCACCACCGGTGCCGAGGCGCTCTACTCCGACATGGGCCACGTCGGCCGCGGCAACATCTACGCTACCTGGCCATTCGTTAAGTGCTGCCTGCTGCTGTCCTATATGGGTCAGGGCGCTTGGCTTATGAACAACGCTGCCAACCCCGAGCTCATGGGCATTGCCGACCTCAACCCGTTCTACCAGATGCTCGCCCCGGGCCTGCGCCCGTTTGCCGTAGGCCTTTCCACCGTCGCGGCCATCATTGCCTCGCAGGCGCTCATCACCGGCGCGTTTTCGCTGGTGTCCGAGGCCAGCCGCCTGGACCTTATGCCGCACATGCAGGTCTTCTACCCTGCCGAGACCAAGGGCCAGCTCTACATCCCCATGGTCAACAACGTCATGCTCGTGGGCTGCGTCGTCGTGGTGCTGCTGTTCCAGAACTCGGCGCA
>CALBBA010000275.1 GCA_937926755.1 uncultured Collinsella sp. | reverse complement strand
GCTCTCGCGTGTACGACGCCTACCCCATCGACCTCACACCGCAGGTTCCACAGCTGCTCGACGCCGGCGTGCGCCGTCTCATGGTGGACGGAACGCTGCTCGAGACGGATGAGGTGGGCCGTGCCGTCGCCCGCGTCCGTCGCGCCGTTGAGGCCGCGCAGGCCGGTCGCAAGCCCGCCGCCCGCCTACGCGGGGCGACCTCGGGCTGCATGTTTGTGGGAATTAGCTAATCGAAAGGCTTACACGTGAACGAAGAACCTCAAGTCCTCTACTGCGACGCCTGGCTCATGGCTATCGATAAGCCTGCCGGCATGATCGTCCACGGTGACGGCACCGGCGAGCGCACACTTACCGACTACGCCAGCGACCTGCTGCTGGCGATGGGCGACGGCTTTGCCGCGACCGACATGCAACCGCTCAACCGCTTGGACCGCGACACCACCGGCGTGGTGTTGTTCTCGCTCGACAAGCGGACGCAGCCCGCTTTTGACCAGATGGTCATCGACCACGCATTCGAAAAGCACTATCTGGCGCTCGCCGAGGGCAAGATCGACTGGAACGAAAAGCTCATCGACAAGCCCATCGCCCGCGACCGTCACGACAGTCGAAAGATGCGCGTCGGCGCCAGCGGCAAGCCGTCTCAAACACGCGTAAAGGTGCTCAAGCGTCTTAAGAGCCGTCGAGGCCTGCCCACGCGCTCGTATATTGATGTCGAGCTGCTCACCGGCCGCAAGCATCAGATTCGCGTGCACCTGGCAAGCGAGCATCATCCCCTGGTTGGCGACGACCTGTACGGAACGCCGCGCCCCTGCGGCCTGATGCTCCACGCCCACAGCGTGTCCTTTACGCATCCCGTAACCGGCGAGCACATCCACATCGAAGCCCCCTGCCCCTGGGAGCCCTAAACCACCACAAAGGGGACAAGCACCTTTATGGTGGTTTTGCCGCAATGGCTCAGCCGCGGTCCCAAAACGTCTCGATCTGTAACAGTTAGAACCCATTTTCCGGTCTATCTGTTACAGATCGAGACATTCGAATCCCCTCAAGGGAATAATCTCAATCTGTAACAGTAACTCGGCAAAATCAGTCCCAGATGTTACAGATTGAGACAAAGGGGCGGCGCGGTTCGTAAGTATCTCGATCTGTAACACCTAGCCCACTTTTAACGGTCCAGTTGTTACAGACTTAGACAAACCGGCAGACAACGAAAGCGGCAACGCCCGTAATGGACGTTGCCGCTTTTCTATTGAGAAAACTAAATGGTTTTGACCTTGCCCCGCCGCTAGACCGTGACGACGTTGTCCATTGCCCGGTACTTGGCGGGCACCTCGCCCGCGGTGATGATCGTTGCATCGCGGAAGTCCGCGAACTTGACGGGCGCCACCATGCCAAATTTACTGGCGTCCGAGATTACGAAGCGTTTGGCGGTATGGCGCATCGAGATACGCTTGACCTGTGCTTCCTCGATATCCGGTGTGGTGAGACCTTGCTCGGCCGCGATGCCGTTGGATCCCCAAAAGCCGCAGTTGAAGTTATAGCGGTCCAGGGTTGCCAAGGCATCGGGGCCAACGAGCGCCTCGGTCTCGGGTTTGAGCTCGCCGCCCAGCACCACGGTACGCATGCCGCGCAAAGCAAGGTGCTGAGCATGGAGCACGGAATCGGTCACATAGGTGACGCCGTCGAGACGCGGAAGATGCTCGATGAGCTTGAGGGTCGTTGAGCCCGAATCGATATACACAAAGCTATCGGGCTCCACCAGGGCCGCGGCACGAGCACAGATGCGCTCCTTGTCATCGTTATGGAGATCACTGCGTTCGCTGATCGTCAAGTCGCGCGTCACGTGCGCGCGCTCCAGACTCGTCGCACCTCCGTGCACCTTGGCGATACGGTGTGCTCGGTCGAGCGTCTGCAGGTCGCGCCGAATGGTAGACGCCGTCACGCCCAGGGCTTCGGCAAGCTCCGGCACGGTAACCGAGCCGGTCTGCTGAACCATCGACACGATCGCGTTGAGCCTATCTTCCGCTAGCATCGCTTACTCCTCCTCGGGGTACACGACTCCCCAGTCGGCGCGTAGCTTGGTCATCAGCTCCATAACATCAGAAGCATAGCCCAGAAGCTCACGCTTAGAGTCGTCGCCGGCAACGGCCTTCTCAAGATCGGCCATCTCATAGCAAAGGGCGTAAGCCTCGGTGCCGGCGTGGACCTCCTCGCGGTGGCCGTCCGCAGTCCACACGATAGTCGCGTGATCGGCGCGCGGATACTCGTTGACCTCGATATAGCACTTGTCGAAGCTAATGACCGAACGCTTGGGCTGCTTGGAGTGGAGCGTGAGGCTCACCACGCCCAGCTGCTGTTCGGCATTACGGCAGACGATGCCGCCTGCAACGTCAACACCGGTCTCGCAGGTGTTGCCCAGCGAAACGACCTCAGCGGGCTGGCTTGCCATAAAGAGACGCATGACGGACAGGGCATACACGCCAATATCGAGCATGGCACCGCCAGCAAGGTTGCGGTTGTAGAAGCGATTGGTCAGATCGCCGTACTCCTTATAGCTACCAAAGTTGAGCTGAGCAAGGTTCATACGGCCAAAGTCGCCCGCATCCATGCGACGGCGCAGCTCCTGATACAGCGGCATGTGGAGCACCGTGGTGGCATCCATAAGAACCACGTTGTGCTCGTCGGCGATGGCACGGGCCTCGTCAAGCTCGGCGGAATTGAGGGTAATGGCCTTCTCGCAGAGCACGTGCTTGCCGGCGGCCAGCGCAGCACGCAGATAGGTGATATGCGTGTTGTGCGGCGTGGTGATATAGACGGCGTCGATGTCCGGATCGGCGTAGAGGTCCTCGACCGTCTCGTACACCTTCTCGACGCCATACTGCTCGGCAAAAGCCTGGGCTTTGGAAAGCGTACGGTTGGCGACACCCGCGAGCTTGCGGCCGGCCAGCGCGAGGGACTGGGCCATTTGGTTGGCGATAACACCGCACCCGATCACTGCCCAACGAAGCTCGGGAGCCGTAAAGATGTCGTTTGGGAACGGCTGATTCTGGACCGAGGCAAACGCCGCCTTTGCGGCTGCCTCGGCGTCGAGCGGAGCCTGTTTGGAATCTGCCATGATGTGCCTCCTGAGTCATCGGAAGTCCTTCATTTCTAACAACCCTATAGTCGCACAATTGCGCGCGTATCTGCTCGTGTTTGCGTATTTATTTGCTTATCGGTCATTATTTAGCCATAGTTGGCAGATGTATGCGCAGTTATGCGCATTGTCGCGCAAAACTATGCGCATGAATGCGCATGCGACGATCCTTGTGAAGCATAAAGAGGCGGAACACCAAAGCCCTAAAGAACAGAGTAGGCCGTGATACTCCACCCCTCTGAGGGCATCAGACATCAAAGGACCGTCCCAAACTGCCGGCAAAAAGGGAACGTCCCTATGTGCCGGCACCTAGAGACAGTCCCTATGTGCCGCTTTCGTTGAAGCCTATCCCAGATGACCAGATAAACAAATCTAAAGACAGTCCCCATCGACTGGTCGTTTAAGAACGTCCCCAACGACTACTCATTTAAGTCTGTCCCCAATGAGTAGGGATAGAAAAAGGCCCGGGTGCCGTAGCATCCGGACCTTTGCTAGCAACTTAATGTTGCGGGCAGCTTAGAACTTGTGGCCGCACTTCTTGCAGACGCGCAGCTTGTTCTTGCCGTCCTTCTCGTGACCGACGCGGGTAACCTTACCGCACTCGGGGCAAACGAGATTGACGTTGGAGGCATCGATGGGAGCCTCCTGCGAAACGATACCACCCTGCTGGTTGGCAGCGTTGGGCTTGACGGCCTTCTTGACGACCGAAACGCCCTCGACAACGACCTTGTTCTCGGCGGGGAGAGCACGCAGGACAACGCCCTGCTTGCCGCGATCCTTACCAGAGAGAACCTGGACCTTATCGCCCTTCTTGATATACATATATCTCCCCTAACTACAGGGTCTCGGGAGCGAGCGAGACGATCTTCATGTACTTCTTGTCACGAAGCTCGCGAGCGACGGGCCCGAAGATACGGGTGCCGACGGGCGAACCATCGTTGTTGATGACAACGCAGGCGTTCTCATCAAAGCGAATGTAGGAGCCATCCTTGCGGCGGATCTCCTTAACGGTGCGAACGACGACGCAACGGACAACGTCCTTCTTCTTGACGTTGGCGCCAGGGGTAGCCTCCTGGACAGCACCGATGAACACATCGCCGATGCCTGCATAACGACGCTTGGAACCGCCAAGCACCTTGATGCAGCGAATCTTGCGAGCGCCGGAGTTGTCGGCGACGTTCAGCATGGTTTGCATCTGAATCATGGTAGATGTTCCTCCGAACTAAGAACCGAAGAGAGGTGCGCAGCCTTTGTACGGCCCGTGGTATGCAAGCCAGGCATACGCACATCTTCGGAAACGTACAAGTCGTAAGAGCGACTGCTTATTTAGCGCGCTCGACGACCTCGATGAGGCGCCAACGCTTCATCTTGGACATAGGACGGGTCTCCATAACGCGGACGGTGTCGCCCACGCCAGCCGTGCACTCCTCATCGTGAGCGTGCAGCTTCTTGGAGCTGGTCATCATCTTGCCGTACTTGGGGTGACGCTTGCGCTCGGTGATGGTGACAACGATGGTCTTGGCACCGGAGACGGAGGTAACGACACCCGTACGGACCTTACGCGAGTTACGCGAATCAGTCATGTTCTCTCCTTAGGTCCTACTCGGCGACAGCGGACTTCTCCGCTGCGATCTCGCGGGCGCGCTGCTCCGTGAGGACGCGAGCGATGTCCTTCTTCACGGTGTTGACGCGAGCGGTGTTGTCCAGCTGGCTGGTGGCCATCTGGAAACGAAGGTTAAAGAGCTCGGCACGCATTTCCTTCAGCTTCTCAACGAGCTGAGCGTCCGAGAGCTCACGAATCTCTGCGGGCTTCATTAGTTCTCCTCCTTGGCGGCGGCGGCGTCCTCAGCAGCCCACTTGGCCTCGAGAGCGGCCTCCTCAGCCATCTCCTTCTCGATGCGCTGCTCAGCGTTCTTGGCAGCAACAATCTTGGTCTTGATGGGAAGCTTGTGCTGTGCAAGACGCAGAGCCTCGCGAGCGACCTCCTCGGGCACGCCCTTGACCTCGAACATGATGCGGCCGGGCTTGACGACGGCCACCCACTCCTCGGGGTTACCCTTACCAGAACCCATGCGAGTCTCGGCAGGCTTCTTGGTGATGGGCTTATCGGGGAAGATCGTGATGTAGACACGACCGCCACGCTTCATGTAGCGGGTCATGGCAATACGAGCGGCCTCGATCTGACGGTTGGTGATCCAATGGGCCTCGAGAGCCTGGATACCAAACTCGCCGAAATGCAGCTCGGTATTACCCTTGGCCTGGCCCTTCATGGAGCCACGCTGCACCTTGCGGTGAAGAATACGCTTAGGGGCAAGCACTACTGACCCCTCCTCTCGGAGTTACGACGACGAGGACGTGAAGAGCCCTCGAGTGCAGGGTTGGGAACAGGCTGGCCCGGGAGCTTCTCGCCCAGGTAGATCCAGACCTTCACGCCGCAAGCGCCCATGGTGGTGCTGGCGACAGCCGTGCCGTAGTCGATCTTGGCACGGAGGGTGTGCAGAGGCACGCGACCCTCACGGTACCACTCACGACGGCCCATCTCGGCACCGCCGAGACGACCGGAGCACTGGATACGGATGCCCTTAGCGCCGGCCTTGCGGGCAGACTGGACAGCCTTGCGCATAGCGCGACGGAAGGCAACGCGGCCCTCGAGCTGCTCGGCGATAGACTGAGCAACGAGGTTGGCGTCGAGCTCGGGGCGCTTGATCTCGACAACGTCGACGGAGAGCTGGCCCTTGGAGACGCCAGCGACCTTCTCGAGCTCGGTGCGGAGGGTATCGATCTCGGCACCCTTCTTACCGATGACAACGCCGGGGCGAGCGGTGAGGATGATGACCTTCACCTTGTCGCCAGCGCGCTCGATCTCGACGCGGGAGACAGCTGCGCGGGAAAGACGCTTCTCGAGGTACTTGCGGATCTCGAGATCGTTACCGAGGGTCTTAGCGTAATCCTTCTCTGCGAACCAGCGGGAGCGCCAGTTCTCGGTGATGCCAAGACGGAAGCCGGTGGGGTAGACTTTCTGACCCATACAGCTTTACGCCTCCTTTCGAGGAGCAACGACGACGGTGATGTGGGAAGTACGCTTCAGAATGCGAGAAGCGGAACCCTTGGCGCGGGGACGGATGCGCTTAAGCGTCGGACCCTCGTCAACATAGGCAGCGGCGACAACCAGGTTGTCGGCACGCAGACCATTGTTGTTCTCGGCGTTCGCAACGGCGGAACGGAGAACCTTCTCGACATCCACGGCGACGGCGCGGTCGCAGAAGTGGAGGATGTCGAAGGCCTGAGCGACAGGCTTGCGGCGGATCAGATCGACCACCAGGCGGGCCTTGCTGGGGGAAACACGCACGTACTTAGCGACGGCGCGAACCTCGGTGGCCTCAGTTTCAATAGACTTAGTTGCCATTTACGGTTAACCCCCTATTTGGCCTTGTGGCCACGGAACGTACGAGTCGGCGCGAACTCGCCGAGCTTGTGACCAACCATGGACTCGGTAACATACACGGGCACATGCTTGCGGCCGTCGTGGACGGCGATGGTGTGACCAACCATCTCGGGGAAGATGGTGGACGCGCGGGACCAGGTCTTCACGACGTCCTTCTTGCCAGCCTCGTTCATCGCGGTGATACGCGAGAGAAGGCGAGTCTCCACGAACGGGCCCTTTTTGAGACTTCTGCTCATAAGTGCTTTCTCCTAAAACTCGGTATCCGAAATTACTTCTTACGGCGACGAATGATGTGCTGGTTCGAGACCTTCTTCTTCTTGCGCGTACGAAGGCCCTTCGTCGGCTTACCCCAGGGGGTAACAGAGGGACGACCAGAGGTGTGGTTCTTGCCCTCGCCACCGCCGTGCGGGTGGTCGACAGGGTTCATGACGGTACCGCGGACGGTCGGGCGCACGTTCATGTGACGCTTACGGCCGGCCTTGCCGATGACGATGTTGGCGTGATCGGCGTTGCCGACCTCACCGACGGTGGCGCGGCAGGTAACGAGGATGCGGCGCATCTCGGAGGAAGGCATACGGACGATAGCGTACTTGCCCTCCTTACCCATCAGCTGGCAGGAGTTACCGGCGGAACGGGCGATAGCAGCGCCCTTGCCCGGCTGGAACTCGACGGCGTGGATGAGCGTACCGACGGGGATGTCGGCGAGGGGCAGAGCGTTGCCCGGCTTGATGTCGGCGTCAGAACCGGACATGACGGTCTGACCGACCTCGAGGCCCTTAGGGGCCAGGATGTAGCGCTTCTCACCGTCAGCGTAGTGCAGCAGAGCGATGCGAGCGGAACGGTTCGGATCGTACTCGATCGTGGCAACCTTGGCGGGCACGCCGTCCTTGTTGCGCTTGAAGTCGATCACGCGGTAACGACGCTTCACGCCGCCGCCCTGGTGGCGGGTGGTGATGCGGCCGTTGTTGTTACGACCGGCCTTCTTGGGCAGGGGCTCGAGAAGAGACTTCTCGGGCTTGGTGCAGGTGATCTCGGAGAAGTCGGAGATCGTCTGCCAACGCCTACCAGCGGAGGTCGGCTTAAGGTGCTTTACAGCCATTACAATCCCTTTCAATAGGAATCCGTTAGCCATCGCAGACAGGGATTCGAGGTTCTGCCTCGGGTGCGATGACACCGGACGTATACACGGCTCCGGGCGTGTCCATTTTATACGCCCAAAACCTTGAGCTCTCGCCTCCCCTATTTGGGAGGCATGAGCTCACTCAACAGCAGCGAGTCTTAGGCCTGATTGCCAAAGACCTCGATGGTGTCGCCCTCGGCCAGCGTGACGATGGCCTTCTTCCAAGAACGGGTCTTGCCGGCGACATAGCGCACGCGCTTGGTCTTGGGCTTGACCGTCAGGGTGTTCACGCGAACGACCTTGACGCCGAAGATCTCCTCGACAGCGTCCTTGATCTGATACTTGTTAGCATCCTTGGCGACCTCGAACGTGTACTTGTTCTGCTCCATGCCGGAGAAGGAACGCTCGGACACGATCGGACGGATGATGATCTCGTGGGCGGTCATTTAAGCAAGCACCTCCCCGAAGTGAGCGGCGATGTCGGCGGGCATCAGCACGGCGTTGTTGTTGACGAGATCGTAGGTGTTGGCCTCGTCGGCAGTGATGATGAACGTCTTGGGAATGTTGCGGAACGACAGGTAGGCGTTGACGTCCTCATCGCGAACGATGATGGTCAGACGCTTGCCCTCAAGGCCGAGAGCCTTGAGCATGGCAACGGCAGCCTTGGTGGAAGGCTTCTCGAAGCCGTAGTCGTCGACGAGCACGAGCTCGCCATCGGCCAGCTTGGCGGACAGCGCGGAGCGCATAGCCAGCTTGACCTCCTTGTTGTTCATACGCTTAGCGTAGGAACGGGGCTTGGGGGCGAAGACAACGCCACCGTGACGCCACTGGGCAGCACGGATGGAACCCTGGCGGGCACGGCCGGTGCCCTTCTGACGCCAAGGCTTCTTGCCGCCACCGGAAACCTCAGAGCGGCCCTTAGCGGACTGGGTGCCCTGACGCCAAGAGGCCATCTGGCACTTGACGATGTGGTGCATAACGTGGATGTTCGGCTCGATGCCGTACACCTCAGCGGCGAGCTCGGCCTCGGCGACCTTCTTGCCCTCGCTGTTCTTTACTTCAAACTTTGCCATTTAAGTGTTCTCCTTGGTATGACGCTGGGCTAAATGGGCTGGGCCCTTAGGCCATACGGATGGCGACGAGACCATTCTTGGCACCCGGGACAGCGCCCTTGACCAAGATGAGGTTCTGCTCGGCATCGATGCGGACAACGGAAAGGTTCTTGACGGTAACGCGCTCGTTACCCATGTGACCGGCCATCTTGACGCCCTTGAGGACGCGCGCAGGATAGGCGCACTGACCGATAGAACCGGGGTGACGCTGGAAGTGAGAACCATGCGTCATAGGACCGCGGCGCTGACCCCAGCGCTTGATGCGACCCTGGAAGCCCTTACCCTTGGAGGTACCGATGACGTCGACCTTCTCGACATCAGCGAAATCAGCGACGGTGACGACCTCGCCGACCTTGTGCTCCTCGCCGTTCTCGACGCGGACCTCACGAAGGAAGCGGACAGGCTCGACGCCAGCCTTGGCGAAGTGACCAGCCATGGGCTTGTTCACGTTCTTGGCCTTGATGTCGCCGAAACCGATCTGGACGGCATCATAGCCGTCGGTTGCCTGAGTTTTAACCTGCGAGACAGCGCAGGGGCCAGCCTGGATGACCGTGACGGGAACGACGTTGTCGTCCTCGTCCCAAACCTGGGTCATGCCAATCTTGCGGCCGAGAATCATGCTGATCAAGATATGATCCCAACTCTCGCGTGGTCTTGGGACAATGCGTACGCCACCGAGCGTACGCCCCTAGAGGACCACTACTTACACGACGTGCTCCCCAGCCTTGTATTTCGCCCGGACTACCTGACAACCCTATTAAGCAGGCATTTTGTCCAGCCAGAATACTCCCCTGGTTTCACACAGCTGTTTAGTATACACGGCTGCGGGCGTATCCATCGAGATTCATATTTCACTCACATTGTTTACGCAGGTAAAGTGCGTGGCACGTTCCCAGTGTGCGGCGGAGGGGGCGGGCCTGAGACATATTAAAGATGGTGGCCTTCAGGCCCGCTCACGACGGG
>CALBBA010000274.1 GCA_937926755.1 uncultured Collinsella sp. | reverse complement strand
AGAGCGCTTGACTGGCAGTCAAGAGGTCAGGGGTTCGATCCCCCTCGTCTCCACCCGAGCATTGAATGAGGCTCCAACGCAAGTTGGGGCCTTTTTTCATATAGGCACACAAGGTCAAAGGCGGCACCATGATCCTCCTGGTCGACAAGATCGTCCGTTGAACGGGCGCCGCGTGCATGGTAGTATTTCACGACGTGGTTCAAAGCGTTGGAGGCTGTTCTGCCACCCCAACTGTAAGTGGCACTTTATAAGGGCTCTTGGCGCAACGGTTAGCGCAGGGGACTCATAATCCCTGGGTTCTGGGTTCGAATCCCGGAGGGCCCACCAGGTTTTTCAACAGGTCAGGCAATATGTCTGGCCTGTTTTCTTTTTCATGGCAGTAGTTTCCACTTGCAAATAGCCTGCTTGCTCACTTCCGGGCGCCCTCGGTCGGCTGCCTGCGATGCCGCCGCCACGAAACCGGCCCATCTACTACGTTTAAGCCCGACCCCTCGACCATACCCCGTATTTCGCGAAAACCGCAGGCCGTCTACCTGCTGTTTTATTTTTGCCCGAGGCGCCATGGTCGGGGGATGCCGGCCAAACGTAGTAGATGGGCCGGTTTCGTGGCGGGAGGCCCCGGGGGCGGCCGGGGTGGAGCCTGATGGGAGGGCGGCGACAGCGCCGCCCTCCCGCGGGGCGCGCCCCGCGGGCTTAGTCGGGCATCGCGGGCCCATCGCTCTCGAGTCCATCCCGCATCCGCGCCGCCGCCCCAGGAAAGTTTTTCCAAAATTGTCCTTGCATCGTGGTCCGAGTTCCCGTATAGTACTTCTTCGCACGGGGGCGTAGCTCAGCTGGGAGAGCGCTTGACTGGCAGTCAAGAGGTCAGGGGTTCGATCCCCCTCGTCTCCACCATCGTGAAGGTAAAGGCTTTCGGTATTCCGAAGGCCTTTTTTCATGCTAAAGCACCGCGCACCACAAACCTCACCTACGCCAACAAAAAGTTGCACAATTTATTTCCCATGTCTGTACATAGTTTGTTAGACAAGCGCAATTACCAGTGCAGCTCGCTGCTCCATTTAGGCTTCAGGAACGCTCCTAATCACCGTTAGCACCCCAATAACCTGCATCAACGTGAACAACATCCTAAAACAACCCTCTTAAGCACGCTTAATGAACGATATGTTGTCCGCCACAAGCTAAATCAGTTTCACTAACAGCTTGTGCTAGGATACCTAACGTTACATGAGTTCAACTGTGCTCACGGCTCCTGTAAGTCACAAAGCACAGGGGCGATCAGCATCCGGCCGTAACGGCGGTGCCAGAAACACCACGAGCTCCAATAAAGAAGTCATGCGACGTTGTTTATTTGTATTTAGTTAATTCTCAGGTGCAAGTAATTAATAGATTGCATGCCAAAACGTAGCAGTTCTTCAGCTGTTTGCGTGCGGTCCAGTTTTGTTCCCGCTTGACTGGTTCGCACGCAGTCAGCTGGAGTCGTGGTCATTTTTGCGATACACGTCCGCGTCTCTAGCAACTGCACTCATACATACCGTTCACGGTGGGGCAGAGCCGCGTGCTTGTCTGACTGGGCTCAGGGTTTGAATATGGAGCGCCTTCGCGCACAAGCGCCCTGGCGAAGCCATACCCAAACCCCGTGAGCCACACGTAAGACAGCAAGGGGGTGGTGCTCGTGTGGTATGTGATCCAGGTCATTAACGGTCGCGAGGACATAATGCGCGAGCGCATCGAGCGCATGGTGCCGGCTAGTGCCATGCGGGAGCTCTTTTACCCTCAATTTCAAACCGAGATTAAAGTACACGGCGAATGGGTCAATACGACCAAGCCGCTCTTTCCCGGATATCTTATCTGCGATACGGCAGATCCTCGCACCGTGCAACAGTATCTGCTACGCATGGACGATTTTGCCCGGGTACTTGCCCAGGACGGTAAGTTTGTGCCGCTGGCAAAAGAAGAGACCCAGCTCATTGGCAGTTTTACCAATAGGGGAGACCGCATTGTGCCCATGAGCGAGGCCTTAAAAGATGGCGACCAGGTTGTAGTGACGGCTGGTCCGCTGCTGGGCCACGAGGGCCTGATCAAAACCATTAACAGACGCAAGAGCACAGCTTATTTGGAGCTCGATCTGTGCGGCCGACGCGTAACCACCCGCGTTGGCCTCGCGGTGCTTTCAAACGAGCAGCGTGTGATGCGTAACCTCAAAAAGGCGATCGCCTAGCTGCTGACGATCGCAATACCAAACAGGGAGGATCCCCAACTGGGGACGAAGTCTTGGAAGATAACGTGTCGGATAAAACAAAGTATGCAACGGATGCGCCCGCGGGGGCGGCGCTGATTGCTCAGGCCATGGGCCGGCGCGAGGGCGTCGGCCGCTACAAGGCCATGCAATCCATCATGGACTGGGATCGCTCGCGCTTGGCCTACCGGGCCGTCAAGCGCGCCTTCGACATCGTGTTCAGCGGTGCCGTGCTCGTTTTCATCGCTATCCCCAGCCTCGTGCTCGCCGCTGCCATCCGCCTGGAGAGCGAGGGCAACCCCTTCTACAGCCAGATCCGCGTGGGTCAGACCCACCGCGACGGCAGCCTGTCCACCTTCCGCATGTGGAAGTTCCGCTCCATGTACAGGGACGCTGACGAACGTCTCGCAGAGCTCAAAGAGCAAAACGAGATCGCCGGAGCCATGTTCAAGATGAAGGAGGACCCGCGCGTCACCAAGATCGGAAAGTTCATCCGCAAGCACTCCATCGACGAGTTCCCGCAGTTCCTCAACGTGTTTTTGGGGCAGATG
>CALBBA010000273.1 GCA_937926755.1 uncultured Collinsella sp. | reverse complement strand
TATTCTCGGGTATCTTGGCACTCTCCCCCTGCTCTTTGCTGAGCCTCTTTACGGCAGCCGTTTGTAATTCGCACACGGCCTCTATATTTTTCCATTGGAGTTCACGCGACTGTAGGTGACGAATGAGCCCCGATTGAATTAACTCTAGATTCTTCGCATTCGGTAGATTTGCAAGTTCCTGGCAGAAATAGTCTATCTCAGAGTTTGCGATAGCTCGCAAATGCTCAATGAAACCTATCGCTATGTTTAGCGCGGTGTTTATCTCATCAAAATCTGATGGGGCTCGATTTAGCAGCTTTAGCATATTAATGCATGCTGCATTTGATTCCGACAAGCGATCGTTGTCAAACGTGAGCTGCCAGTCTATCGCTTTTGCCTTTATTGACCATGCCTCGGCGTTCTTAAGATCAATCTCGAGGGCCATGGAGGCATATTTCTCAGCATCAGCGTTGTTACCGGCTTTTTGAGCGGTTCTGGCCAAGGCGAGATATCGATCGACATCTTCAGTGCGGTCTGTTTTCACTGTGCCTTCGACTTGGACAACACCTTCGACCATCATTTTCTTTGGGGTTTCAAGCGTATATTTCATTCCACAGCTTTGACAGACGAAAAAGTCTCCATCCTTGATAATCTCTGTGCTACCGCAGAGCTCGCATTGTAGCGCTTTCATTTCGATTGCTCCATTTCATACCCCTTGCTGTTCATTTCCCGTATTAGTTTCTGCTTTATCTCAAAAACGTCTTCCTTGTAAGGGAGATATAAGATGCCGTTTATATCGGACGGTTTTTCTATTGGTGGGGCGGCTTCTTTGAGAAGGATCGCGGTCCTAGACCTGCCGAATTTCATCAGTAGCATCCCAAGCTCCAAAACTACGTTCTGGCGAGCTCTTGGCTGCGGTCGATCCTGTTTATTCTTTGGATAGCCTATGTCGTCCGGGGTCATAAGTACTATCCCGAAATTAGCGCAAGGGATGTATTCCATTAGTTGTTCGATTACTGTTCGGCCCCCTATAGGCTGATTATCGTGAAAAATAGGCTCGAGATTTAACTCTTCGAGAAGACGTTGGAGTTGGTTTCGTGCGGTTTTATCGTGGCCGTAAACAACGAAAACTTTGTTGTTTGGTTCATCAATGATTTCATCTTCGATGGCTTTTCGGACCTGATCAGCGTTATTTCCTTGACAAAAGAAGCCGCCGCTGTCGTAGACATATACGGCTGTTCCACTCTCGAGCTTTATTCGATAGCCAATAGTTTTGTATCTCCGGGTCGTTTTTACTGGAATTTCTTTTGAAATAAGAAGCGAGATTAATTTATCCTTATCGATCATTAGCTGTCCTTGCTTGCTTTAACCAGTGCTGCTCTTTGCCTTATCAATGAAGTCATGCGCAATATTTTCGAGTTCGCGCCTTCGATATCGTTTGATTCGATTGATTGCGATAGATCACGAAGTGCGCTCGATATTTCGTCTTCAACTTGAGCGCTTGCTTCACAACTGGCGGGGTCGGCAAGGCTTGAAGTTTCCAAGAAGCTGGTCATTGATGCGCGCAACTCTGAAGGTGATTCATCTAGAAGCAGTCTTAGCTGAAGTTCAAGGTTCTGCATGGATTGCGATTTGCTTGAAATTTGGTTTTCAATGGTAGATGCGTGAGATTCGGAAGCGCCTGTTGCGAAGAGCGTGGCTGTCGCAGCGCTTGCTAGCAGAAAACTGAGAATTGGAATTGCTGGAAGCGCCTCTGTTTTTAACGCGGACCCTAGTATGCCTAGCAACAATTGGACTGCAAACGATACGCCAATAACAAGTATCTTTGAGATACCAAATATCTTAAGATTCTTTTGGGGTCCAAATAACAAGGTTGAAACCACCAGGGCGAGCATGACCAAAGAGAATGCTGTTAGCGCCGGGCGATTTTAGCCGCTAATAGTCAAACTATTTTGACCAATCCCG
>CALBBA010000272.1 GCA_937926755.1 uncultured Collinsella sp. | reverse complement strand
GCGAACAAGTTGGCATGAAAAAGGCAGGGCATTGACCTTCTGGTCATGCCCTGCCTTTTGAATGACAAATTGTCGCCTTGGGCGGCGCGCAGCGTCGAGTCGTTACGGCGTTTGGTAAAACGCCGTAACTTAGTAGTTGGCCTCGTAACCGTTGCCGTCGCCGGTGGGCTCTTCGTAGTAGTCCGAATCGCTCGAATCGCTTGAGTCATCGGAATCGTCAGAGCTGACCGATGAGGTTGCGGTGCCGTTTGCGTAGTCGTCAGACGTGTTGTTGCTGAGGTCGCCGATCGTAGAGCTGGAGCCGTCGGAAAGACCCATGGTGTTGGGACCCTTGGGATCCTTGCCGGCATCGACGCGCTCCATCATTTCCTTGAGCTCGTCCTCGTAGACAAAGACGTAGCTCACACCGTCGATCATGGTGCTGTCGTCGGCGTACGAGGGCAGGTTGGCCGAGTAGATACCGTCGACATCCATACCGCGCATGACGTTGACCGTAGCCACGATATCCTGAACGCTCATATCGGTTACGAGCATATCGGACAGCGAATTAACCAGGCCAAAAATCTTCGTGGCATCGAAGTTATTGAGAATCTGGTTGGCAAGGGCGCCAAGCACCTGACGCTGGTGGCGCATGCGCGTGTAATCGCCGTCGGCATAGGTGTAGCGGCAGCGGGCATAGGTAAGGGCGGTGGCACCGTCCATATGCTGCTGGCCAGCGGTAATCTTAATATCCAGGTGCTCGGGGTCGTCAACATCATCGGTTGCGTTAATGTCGATACCGCCAACCGAATCAATCAGCGCCTGCATACCGTCGAAGCTGACCTCGGCATAGTGGGAAATCTGAACACCGCACAGCTCGTTGACCGCCTCGACCATGGCCTCGGCGCCGCCAACGGTATGGCAGGCGTTGATCTTCATGGTCTCGCCCTTGTACTCGACCTTGGTGTCGCGCGGAACGGAAATGAGCGTCGCCTGCTTTTGCGTGGGGTCGATGCGTGCCAGGATAATCGAGTCGGCACGATACGTATCCTCGCCCGGACGGCCGTCGGTGCCAAGAAGCAGCACGTAGAACGGATCCTTTGCCTCATCGGTGTCAACCAGAACCCGACGCAGATTGTCGGTAATGACATTAGAATCGCCGAGCTTGCCCATAATGGTGGCAAACCACAGGCCGGCAGCGGTAGTGGCACTCAGCAGCACGCCAAGCACGACAATGAGCGCGACGTGACGAATCGTGTGGCTACGGCGACGTTGACGAGCGCGCTCGGAATAGCGAGCCACGTTATCGCGACTGTAGATCTTGGCCTGCGCACCAGTTGAGGGTCTTCGGGCGGTGGTATCCGCGAGGGGCTTTTTATTAAACATAGGCAACCTGTATTAGTAGATGACGGGATCGGGGACGGTAGCATGCTCGACATGCGCGCCGAGCGCCTGCAGCTTTTCGACAAACTGCTCGTAGCCGCGCTTGATGTGATGGATGGCCGAAACCTCGGTCGTCCCGTCGGCGATCAAGCCCGCTACGACGAGGGCCGCTCCGCCACGCAGATCGGGCGAGGTAACCTGCGCACCCGAGAAGCCCTTGACGCCATGAATCATGGCATGATGGCTCTCGATACGAATGTCGGCACCCATGCGCACCAGCTCAGAGGCAAACATAAAGCGATTCTCGAAGATGTTCTCGGTGATAACGGAGCTACCATCGGCAAGGGCGGAGAGTACCATAATCTGCGCCTGCATGTCCGTCGGGAAGCCGGGGAACGGAAGCGTCTGGATGTCGACCGGCTTGATACGCTCGGCACGGTTTACATGGACGCCGTCGTCGGTACGCTCGCAATCGATGCCCATAAGCTCCATCTTCTTGAGCACCATGCCCAAGTGAATGGGGCAAAAGCCCGTGACATCGACACCGCGATCGTCGGCCATCAGCGCACCGGCAACGATAAAGGTACCGGCCTCGATGCGGTCGCCCACCACGCGATGGGTAACGGGATGGAGCTCTTCCACACCTTCGATAGTCACGACGGGCGTACCGGCGCCAACAATCTTGGCGCCCATCTCGTTGAGCATGTTGGCGAGATCGACGATCTCGGGCTCGCGGGCGGCATTGTCGATAACCGTGGTACCCTTCGCGCGCACGGATGCCATAATAAGGTTCTCGGTCGCACCGACACTGGCAAACTCGAGCGTGACGGTGGTACCGCGCAGACCTTGGGGCGCATTAGCGTTGATGTAACCGTGGGCGGTATCGAACTCAACGCCCAGGGCCTCGAGACCAAGAATGTGCATATCGATCTTGCGAGCACCCAGGTTGCAGCCGCCCGGCATGGCGATCTTGGCGCGATGGAAGCGGCCCAGCAGGGGTCCCATCACGGCTGTGGAAGCACGCATCTTGGCAACGAGCTCGTAGGGGGCCTCCCAAGAATCGACCTGAGAGGTATCAATCTCGAGCGTGTGCTCGTCGAGAACATCGATCGTAGCGCCCATGCCCTTGAGCACCTTGCCCATCACGTGGACATCGGAAATATCGGGCACGTTCTGCAGCGTCGTCTTGCCCGGCGCCAGAAGCGTTGCCGCCATGAGTTTGAGTGCGGAGTTCTTGGCGCCCGAAACGGGCACGGAGCCTCCGATGGCGTGGCCACCCTCAACGCGGATAATATCCAAGGTCTACCCTTTCAAAAAGCATGCCCGGGATGGCTGAGCCATCCCGGGCATGATGTGTTCGCAAATGGTCGAACGCTAAATCGTTTGACTATTGGGCAAGCTTGAGCTTACACCATGCGATTTCATTATAGAGGTAGGCGCGGCGTGCATCATCCTCCGACAAATTACCCAGCTTCTCTTCAAAACCTTGAATATCAGCTTTAAGCTTGTCGGCATCGACGGTCGCCAAATCGCAAGCGCGCTCGGCGAGAACGGTCACGACATCGTCCGCAACCTGGGCATAGCCGCCGGCCACGGCAAACGTGTGGTCGACAGTGCCCATGGCCTTATCGGAAACGCGAACGTAACCGCGGTCGATCGTGCAGATCTCGCTGGAGTGAGCAGGCAGAACGCCAAACTCGCCATCCGTGGACGGAATCGACACAAACGCAGCGTCGCCCTCATAGGCGCAGCTCACGGGGCACACGATGCGGATACGCATAACCTACTTCTCCCCCATCTTGCGGGCGCGCTCGCGCACGTCTTCAATCGTGGAAGCATAGCGGAAAGCCTGCTCGGGCAGGTCATCGGCCTTGCCGTCGACAATCTCGGCGAAAGAGCGGACGGTATCCTCGACGCGGACGTAGACACCGGGGTTGCCGGTGAACTTCTCGGCGACGTGGAAGGACTGCGAGAGGAACTGCTGAATCTTACGGGCACGGTTGACCGTAAGGCGCTGCTCCTCGGACAGCTCGTCCATACCCAGAATGGCGATGATGTCCTGAAGGTCGGAGTACTCCTGCAGGAGCTCCTGGACCTTGACGGCGACACGGTAGTGCTCCTCGCCGACGATCGAGGGATCGAGAGCGTCGGAGGAAGATGCGAGCGGGTCGATAGCCGGGAACAGGCCGAGCGACGAAATGCTACGCGAAAGAACCGTGGTGGCGTCGAGGTGCGTAAACGTCGTGGCAGGCGCCGGGTCGGTAAGGTCGTCTGCGGGGACGTAGACAGCCTGGACGGAGGTAATGGAGCCCGTCTTGGTCGAGGTAATGCGCTCCTGGAGGTCGCCCATCTCGGTTGCCAGCGTGGGCTGGTAACCAACGGCGGACGGCATACGGCCCAGCAGTGCAGAAACCTCGGAACCTGCCTGGGAGAAGCGGAAGATGTTGTCGATGAACAGCAGAACGTCCTGGCCACGATCACGGAAATACTCAGCGGTGGTAAGGCCGGCCAGACCGATGCGCAGACGCGCTCCGGGCGGCTCGTTCATCTGACCATAGACCAAGCAGGTCTTGTCGATAACGCCAGACTCGCTCATCTCGAGGAACAGGTCGGTGCCCTCGCGGGTACGCTCGCCGACGCCGGTGAACACCGAGGTGCCACCGTGCTCCTGGGCGAGGTTGTTGATGAGCTCCTGAATCAGAACGGTCTTGCCGACGCCGGCGCCGCCGAACAGGCCCGTCTTGCCGCCACGGATGTAGGGCTCGAGCAGGTCGACAGCCTTGATGCCGGTCTCGAAGATCTCGGTCTTGGTGGTGAGCTCGTCGAAACGGGGCGCTGCATGGTGGATGGGGTAGAACTCCTCCACCTCGGGCATGGGCTTGCCGTCGACGGGCTTGCCCATGACGTTCCAAATGCGGCCGAGCGTCTTGGGACCAACGGGCATCTTCATGGGCTCACCGGTATCGGTGGCGATGAGGCCGCGCTGCAGGCCGTCGGTCGAGGACATGGCGACCGTGCGGACGACGCCGCCCGGAAGCTGGCTCTCGACCTCGAGGATCGTGCTCAGATGACCGATCGGGGTCTCGGCCTCGACCGTGAGCGCGTTGTAGATCGGGGGCACCGCGCCGTCAAACTTGACGTCGACGACAGGGCCAATGATTCGCACGATGCGACCATCACCGGCAGTCGTCTTCTTGGTGGCTTCCTCGACCGCAAGCTTTACGGTGTTATTAGCCATTACTGTTCCTCCAATGCTGAGGCTCCGCCGACGATCTCGTTAATCTCGGTCGTGATCGAAGCCTGGCGCACGCGACTATACGTGCGGGTAAGGGTCGAGATGATCGCGGTGGCGTTTTCCGTCGCGGAGTGCATGGCCTTGCGGCGTGCACCCTGCTCGGCAGCCGCCGAATCGATCAGGGCCTGGTAGATGACCGTCAGGATATAAGACGGCACAAGCTTGCCGAGAACATGCTCGGGAGAGGGCACGAACTCGAACGTGGACGAGATGCGCTTAGGGGCGTCGGTCTCGTTCTTACGCGGACCGTGGGCCATAGCGATCATCTCGGGGTCGAGCGGCAGCAAATGCTCGACGCGAAGCTCCTGATCCACGCGGTTCTTGGCGTGGTGGTAGACAAGCTCGACGCGGTCAAGCTCACCGGCACGATACGCATCGCAGATATGAGAGGAGATCATGCGGGCCTGATTGAAATCGGGCTCGGAGGAGTTGCCCTCAAAGTGCATGGCGACGTTTGCGCGGTCGCGGAAATACGTGGCCGGTTTGCGCCCACACGCGATGATCTCGCACTCGATGCCGTCGTTCGCCCAAGAAGCGGCGAGCTTTTCGGCCGTGCGCTCCACCGTCGTATTGAAACCGCCGGCAAGGCCGCGGTCCGAGGCAATGACGACAATCAGGCCATGCTTGACGCTCTCATGCTTCTGCAGCATGGGATCGGTGCCCGAACAGGAGGCGTCGCCGGCGACCGTCAACATGACGTCGGTCAGCGCCTCCTTATAGGGCTCGGCCTGCTTGGAGCGATCGAGGGCACGACGGATCTTGGCCGTAGAGACCATCTCCATCGTGCGCGTGATCTGCTTGGTCGTGGTAACCGAGGAGATTCGCTTCTTAATGTCGCGAAGGTTGGCCATGGGGCTTAGTTCTCCTCTGATCCAGAAACATCCGAATGGTGCTTGGCCATGAACTGCTGCTTGAAGTCGCCGATGACGCGCAAGAGCTCAGCCTTGGTGTCATCATCGATCTTCTTGGCGCGAACCTTGTCGAGCAGCGAACCAAAGCCATTGTCCATGTACTCGATGAGCTCGGCACGGAAGGGCAGCACGTCGGCGATCTCCAGGTCATCCAGGAAGCCCTCGTTGCCAGCGAACAGCGTAACGATCTGCTCGCCAACCTCAAACGGCTTGTAACGCGGCTGCTTCAGGAGCTCGGTCATGCGAGCACCGTGGGTCAGCTGCTTCTGAGTAGCCTCGTCGAGGTCGGAGCCGAACTGCGTAAAGCCAGCGAGCTCCTGATAGGAAGCGAGGTCCAGACGGAGGTTGCCGGCGACCTGCTTCATAGCCTTGGTCTGCGCATCGCCACCGACGCGGGACACGGAAATGCCCACGTCGACTGCCGGGCGCTGGCCCTGGAAGAAGAGCTCAGACTGCAGGTAGATCTGACCATCGGTAATGGAAATGACGTTGGTCGGAATGTAGGCCGAGACGTCGCCGTCCTGGGTCTCGATGATCGGCAGTGCCGTCATGGAGCCGTAGCCGTTCTTCTTGGACATCTTGACGGCACGCTCGAGCAGACGAGAGTGCAGGTAGAAGATGTCGCCAGGATAGGCCTCGCGTCCGGGCGGACGATGCAGCGTCAGCGACATCTGACGGTAAGCCACAGCCTGCTTGGACAGGTCGTCGTAGATGACGAGCACGTGGCCACCGGGGTTGGTCTCGCTGGCGGGCTTGCCGTCCTCACCGTTGTACATGAAGAACTCGCCGATAGCGGCACCGGCCATAGGCGCGATGTACTGCATAGGGGCGGAATCGGCAGCGGTGGCCGAAACGATGATGGTGTAGTCGAGCGCACCGTGCTGAGCGAGGGTCTCGCGGATGTTGGCAACCGTGGAGGCCTTCTGGCCGATGGCGACATAGATGCAGACCATGCCCTTGCCGCGCTGGTTGAGGATAGCGTCGATGGCGATGGCGGTCTTACCGGTCTTACGGTCGCCGATGATGAGCTCACGCTGACCGCGGCCAATAGGCACCATGGAGTCGATAGCGAGCAGACCGGTCTGAACCGGCTCACACACCGGGGTACGGTCGATGACGCCGGGGGCCTTGAACTCGATGGGGCGACGGTGCGTGGCGACGATGTCGCCCAGGCCGTCGATGGGCTGGCCGAGCGGATTGACGACGCGGCCGAGCATGGCGCGGCTCACAGGGATATCCATAATGCGGCCAGTGGTGCGGCACTCGTCGCCTTCCTTGATGGAGTCGACGGCACCGAACAGAACGGCGCCGACCTCGTCACGGTCAAGGTTCTGGGCAAGGCCGAAGACGGTCTCACCGGTATCGGAGCTCTTGAACTCCAGAAGCTCGCCTGCCATGGCGCTCTTGAGGCCGGAGACGCGCGCGATGCCGTCGCCTACCTCGTCGACCGTTGAAACCTCATGCGTATCGACCGTCGCGGAGAGGCTCGTGAGCTGCTCCTGCAGTTTCTTGGCGATATCCTGGGCATTGAGGGTTTCGGACATTAGGCTTCACCTCCGTACGAATTAGCAGAGTTTGCGAGGGTCTCCTGCGCGATGCGCAGCTGCGTCTTGACGGAAATGTCACGACGCTCGCCGCGGGCCTCGAGCACCAGGCCGCCCACGATAGACGGGTCGACCTGCTCGATAAGGAATACCTTGCGGCCGAAGTCCTGCTCGCATTTCTTAGTGATGGTTTGACGCAGCTCGTCGTCGAGCGGGATCGCCGTGGTGACGGTCACGCCCACTACATCCTCGTCTTCCTCGGCAACATACTTAAAGGCAGCTGCCACCTTGGGAAGAAGGTCGAGCTGGTCGCGCTTGGACATGGTGTCGAGCACGGCGATGATCTCGGGGCTGGCAGAAGCCAGACGCTCGATCATCTCGAGGTCCTCGAACACATGGTTCTCGGCCTTGGCGGCTTCCAAAAGGGAGCGCGCGTAGGTCTCGAGCACCTTGTCCTGATAGCGGCTAGTCGGCATTCAGGCTACCTGCTTCCTGGATGTAGCGCTCGATGAGCTTCTTCTGCTCGGCATCGTCCTCGAGTGCCTCGCCCACGATCTTGGTGGCGACGGCAACGGACAGGTCGGCGATGGAGCTCGCGGCACCGGCGTAGATGGACTTGCGCTCGTCCTCGACGGTCGTATGGGCCTTGGCGATGATCTCCTCGGCCTCCTTGTGAGCAGCCTCGATGATACGGGCGCGCTCGGACTCGGCGTCCTTACGGGCCTCGAGAACAATGTCGGCAGCCTGACGACGGGCGTCGGTGACGATCGAGTCGGACTCAGCGCGCTTGGCGATAGCCTCCTGCTTGGTCTTCTCGGCCTCGTCGAGGCTCTCCTCGATCTTCTTGCCGCGCTCCTCCATGGTCTTCATGATGCCCGGCAGGGCGACCTTGGCCAGCACGATCCAGATGATCAGGAAGGCGATAAGCGCCGGGATGAACTCCGCCATCTTAGGGATGAGGATGTCCGCACCGGCAGCGCCGTCCTCGGCGAACGCGGAAACCGGCATGAGCAGCGCGGCCGCGGACGCGGAGAGTGCGATCGCGCTCTTCTGGGATGAAAGATTCATACTTGACGCTCCGTGCTATTTAACGATCAGCGCGACAACGAAGCCGATCAGAGCCAGAGCCTCGCCGAAGGCGGAGCCCATGATGAAGACGGTGAACACGCGGCCCTGGACCTCAGGCTGACGGGCCATAGCACCCGTAGCACCCAGAGCAGACAGGCCGATAGCAAGACCAGCGCCGATAACACCGAGACCGTAACCGATAACTCCCACGATTCCTCCTTTGTCGTGCGTGTCTTATTTCACGCAGGATAACCTTTTTATAACTGCCGGGCTCCATGGGTACGGGCACCGGCGGTTTAACGAATTGCCTTACCTTTAAGGCGCGAACGGAAGACTACTCCTCCTCCGCGACCTCCTCTGCCTCAGAGACATACACGGCGGTAAGGACCGTGAAGACGTAAGCCTGGATGGCGCCGACCACAAGCTCGATCGCATAGATCAGGATGAGGATGGCAAGCCAGGCCAGCGAAGGCAGGGCGCCGACGGCGTGGGCCGCGGAAACCTGCTGAAGCAGCGGCTGCATGAACATGCTCGCCATGATGGCGAACGAGCCCATGACCACGTGTCCTGCGAACATGTTGCAGAACAGACGGACGGCGAGCGTGATGAGGCGCAGGAAGGTCGAGAAAAGCTCGACGACCCACACGAGCACGTTCATCGGGAAGCTCACGCCCTGCGGGGCGAGGCTCTTGATGTAGCCGATCACGCCGTGAGCCTTGCATCCGTAGTAGATGAAGTACACGAAGGCGAAGATGGCGAGCGCGGCGGTGGAGCCGATTGCGCCGGTGCCGGGCTTCATTCCCGGGATCAGGCCGATCATGTTGTTGATCAGGATGAACAGGAAAAGCGAGCACAGGAACGGGAAGTGCTTCTTCCAGTTCTCACCCACGACACCCTTGCCGATATCGTTCTCGACGTACTCGATGATGTACTCGAAACCGTTGACGAAGAAGCCCTTGGGAACCAAAGTCTGCTTCTTCTTGAACACGGCCAGGACGATCAGGAGCACGATCGTGGAGACGATCAGCCAAAACGAGTACTGCGTGATGCCGCAGCTCAGATCGCCCACGACAGGGGTGGAGCTGAACTCGCTGACCAGATGATTAATCTCATCAGGCAGCTTTTCAAAAATTTCCACGACTTACCTTTCGACCTCATGAGGATCTCGCAGCGCCTTGGCGACGCGAACCGTGCAGGCGGCCATAAAGGCCACGAAGCCGATCGCCTCGCCCAGGAGGAACATGCGAAATGCCTCTCCGAACAACACAAACACAACCAAGGTAAAGACGAGCAGGGCGATTGCCGAGACCGCCAGACTCACCATACCCTTGAGCATGTCCGCATTCTGCTTATCGTCAAGAACCGGCTTGAGCGTAAAGACAAAGGGAAGGAAGGCAATTGCGCCCGCTATGGCGCCTGCAACGATAGCGAGCAGATCGGCTATCTGAAACACTGGCGTCCTCACTTTCCTTTTTTAACGCTTCACAGAACAGTTCCCGCCAAACATTGGTGACTATTGTACGAGCCAATCGCTAAAGTACAACCGAAAAAGCATCGGTTAATACGCACCTGTTCGTTTTCTTAAGACCTTCTTTATGCCGCAGGTACGGTAATACGTTTTTCTCGAACCCTGCAGGGCAAAACGTCCGTTAACAGGAGTGCGCGCGGTCGCCTTTTGTTCGTCCGCGCGCACCGTTTCTTCGTATTTGCAGCCGCGGCCGTCTTAGCCCAGCGACTAGAGCGTGCCGTAGATGCGGTCGCCGGCGTCGCCGAGGCCGGGAACGATGTAGGCAGCCTCGTTGAGATGGTCGTCGATGGCGCAGGTATAGATATGCACATCTGGGTCCTTCTCGGTCAGCGACTTGAGGCCCTCGGGGGCCGCGACGATGCACAGCATGCGGATGTCCTTGACACCGCGCTCGCGCAGGTAGCTGATGGCCATCTCGGCCGAACCGCCCGTGGCGAGCATGGGGTCGACGACCAGGCAGATGCGCTGGTCGATATCCTTGGGCATCTTGCAGTAATACTCGTGCGGCTCGTGGGTAACCTCGTCGCGCTCCATGCCGATGTGGCCCACGCGAGCGGAGGGCACCAGGTCGAGGATGCCGTCGACCATGCCAAGGCCCGCACGCAGGATGGGCACGATGGCGAGTTTCTTGCCGGCAAGCTGTTTGAACGTGGCGGTAGTGATGGGGGTCTCGACCTCGACGTCTTCCATAGGCAGGTCGCGCATGGCCTCGTAGCCGTCAAAAAGCGCGAGTTCGCGCACGAGCTGACGGAACTGGTTGGTGCCGGTGTTTTTGTCGCGCAGGATCGACAGCTTGTGCTGGACGAGCGGGTGATCGACAAGCGTCACACGGGACGCATCGTAGGTGACGGTCATGGATTGATTGCCCCTTTCGTTGCGGCCGCAAAACGGCCTTGCTGACAAGGCGTGCAGCAATGTTGCCGCCGCACGCCATGCATTAGTTTAGCGGTTTGTTGTATCGAGCAGCCCATCGCAGCCCTACTGTGCGGTGCTGAGCGAGCGCCTGACTGCATCACGCCAGCCCGCAAGGTTTTGCTCGCGGCGCTCGGCGGACATGTGGGGAAGGAAGGTCCTAACGATCTGGGCATTTTGCTCCAGCTCTTCCAGGTCTTCCCAATAGCCGACGGCAAGACCCGCCAAGTACGCGGCACCGATTGCCGTGGTCTCCACCGTCTCGCATTGCAGCACGGGGATATCCAGCAGGTCGGCCTGGAATTGCATGATGAACTCGTTGCGCGAGGCACCGCCATCGACAGACAGGCGCTCAATCGAAAGCCCCACGTCCTGCTCCATGGCGCGCAGCACGTCGTAGCTCTGATATGCCATGGATTCGCAGGCGGCACGTACGATGGTCGCACGGCTCGAGGCGCCGGTCAGACCGCACACGATACCGCGGGCATGCGGGTCCCACCAGGGAGCGCCCAAACCCGCAAAGGCGGGAACGAAGTAGCAGCCCTCGTTGTCGCTAATCGAAGCGGCGAGTTGTGCCGACTCGCTCACGCTCGAGATGATGCCCATGTTGTTGCGAAGCCAGTTCATCGTTGAGCCGGCGGCAAAAATAGAGCCCTCGAGCGCATAGCTGACTTTGCCGTCCGCAGCGATACCGATGGTGGAGACCAGGCCATTCTTGGATTCGACGATCTCGTCGCCGGTGTTCATGAGCATAAAGCAGCCCGTGCCATAGGTGTTTTTGGTCTGGCCGGGACGGAAACAGCAGTGGCCGAACAGCGACGCCTGCTGGTCGCCCGCCACGCCCATGATGGGCGGCATGTTGGTCATGATGTCGCTCGCGACGCGGCCGTAGTCGCCCGAGCTCCAGCGAACCTCGGGCATCATGGAACGTGGAACGTCAAAGAGCGCCAGCAGGTCGTCGTCCCAATCGAGCGTATGGATATTAAAGAGTGCCGTGCGGCTGGCATTGGTGTAGTCGGTGGCAAAGACCTGGCCGCCGGTGAGGTTGTAGATGAGCCAGGTGTCGATGGTGCCAAACATGAGGTCGCCCGCCGCCGCGCTCTCGCGTGCGCCGTCGACGTTGTCGAGAATCCACTGCACCTTGGAGGCCGAGAAATACGGGTCGAGCGTAAGCCCCGTGCGGGAGCGCACCAGCTCTTCTGCGCCCTGCTCAACCAGCTCGTCGATCAGAGGCGCGGTGCGACGGCATTGCCACACGATGGCGTTATAGATGGGCTGGCCGCTTATGCGGTCCCACACTACCGTGGTCTCGCGCTGATTGGAGATACCGATGGCGGCGATGCGGTCAGAATGGATGCCGCTCTTAAACTGAACCTCCATCATCACGCCGATCTGGCTGGCAAGCACCTCCGTGGGATCCTGCTCCACCCAGCCGGGGCGCGGGAAGCTGGTTTTGACGCTGCGACGTGCCTGCGCGACGATGCATCCGTACTCGTCGACGATGGTCGCAAGTACCGAGGTGGTGCCGCAGTCGAGCGCCATGATGTAGGAACCGCCAAAGTCAAACGAGGCATCTTCCATGCCCAGGCTGCCCAGATTCAACGACATCGCTTACACCTTTCTATTGCATCGGGTCGGACAGGACCCGCTCGATCTCTGATGCGGGAAGTGCGCCTTGGCGCAGGATCTGGAGCCCGCCGTGCTGGAACGACACGATGGTCGAGGCGTCGCGACACGGGGTCTCACCGGCGTCGACGGCAACATCGACCCCCTCCAGGATGCGGCCCTCGACGGCGGCAAAGCTTGCCGGCGAGGGTGCGCCGTGCGTGTTGGCGCTCGTACAGGCAAGGGGACTGCCGCAGGCGCGGATGAGCGCCTGCACCACGGGCGAGGCCGAAGCGCGAAGTGCCACCGTGTCGTCGGCGGCGCGCATAAAGGTCGGCACGCAGGGGGCCGCCTTGACCACGATAGTCAGGGCGCCCGGCCAGCATCGTCGGGCGAGCACGCGGGCCTCGTTAGGGATATCCACGCCATAGCGGTCGAGTGCCTCGGCATCATCGACCAGCCAGGCAACCGTTTGGGTGAGCTCGCGCTGCTTGAGAGTAAAGATACGACGATAGCCGGTACCGAGTGCGGGGACCGCGGCGCCGTTGACGGTGGCCTGCGGATCTCGCGGCCACGATGGGAATTCGCTTGTATCTTGAGGCACGGCGTCCGAAAAGGCGTTGACCGCCACGGCGACACCGTAGACCGTCTCGGTTGGAATAAGCGCCAGGCCGCCGCGACCGAGTAGCTCGGCCGTGCGCTCGACGGCAAGCCGATGCGGCTCGCGCGTTCCCTCGTATACCCGATAGACCGTCTGCATGTGTATGCCAGCCCCTTACGCTCTGGTGCAAGTTTGTTTACTGTGGGGCATTCTCGCACGAAACGTTCAACCTATTTGCCCAGAGCGCATGTTGGTTTGGTGAGCGGCTCTAGTAGTCGGTGAAAGTGAGGGGGTTAATTGAAGATTTTTAGCGCGCAAGCGTAACGGTACGATCGGGAAACTCGATGCTTGCAACCAGTTTTCCGCCGAGGCTCTCTGCGTACCTGCTCAGCGTGTCAAGCCTCATCGAACCCAATTCCCCACGCTCGAGCTCGGATACGCGTTTTTGAGAAACGCCCATCGATTGGGCGACCGACGCCTGTGTTAGATCTTTTAGCCTGCGAATCTGAGCAAGCTTATAGGCTTCGATACGATCGCGAGTCCTCTCCTGCTCGGCGGTAATGGAGTCGCGTGTTATCCCGCGAGATTCCATATACTCATGCAGTTCCATCTCGATCGAGCCTCCTTACGTGGCGACGGTATATTTGCTCGGCCCTTGGAATGTTGATCGCATACCAACCGTTCCATTTTGCCCTTGACGATCCCGCTCGCGACTTATCACCCGCCAATAGCAATACCGCCTGGCGCTTGGGGTCAAAGGCGAAGAGGATGCGAATCATCTGCCCACCACACGACGTCACTCTCAGCTCCTTTAAATGATGAAGCTTCGAGCCCTTTACGCGGTCAACCAGCGGACGACCAAGGCTGGGACCTTCCTTCTCGAGCACCAAAAGGTCTGCATAAATCTGCTTCAGCGTAGCTTCATCCTGCTCATCAAGCCAAGGTTCAATGTAATCAAGCACGATACGGTACCGATGCAGCTGATTTGACATACCTTTCTCCTTCTATAGTAGAAGTTTTACGGTATATTGCAAGGACAAACTTGCGCAAATGTCTATTTATTCAGCTTAAATACGCTGTTTGGGCTCGGTGACGATGGCTCGAACGATGCGGGGACGATCGGTGAGGTCGTGGACGATACGCACGTCCGAAAGGCCTGC
>CALBBA010000271.1 GCA_937926755.1 uncultured Collinsella sp. | reverse complement strand
CGATGCGGGGACGATCGGTGAGGTCGTGGACGATACGCACGTCCGAAAGGCCTGCTTGACGACAGAGCTCGGCCGCGGCGTCGAGGGCGCCCTCGTAGAGCTCGCAGGCAAACAGGCCGCCGGCACGCAGCATGTAGGGCGCCGCGTTGAGCAGGCGGCGGAAGATATCGAGACCGTCGGCACCGCCCTCGAGCGCCAGATCGGGCTCAAAGTCCTTGACCTCATGCGGCAGCGAGCGCATGACATCGGTGGGGATGTAGGGCGGATTGGAGACGAGCACGTCAAAGGTACCCCACTCTTCGCGAGGAACAGAGCTCACCAGGTTGGTGAGGCTGAAGGCGACCTCGTCGGACGTGAGGCCAAGGGCGTCGCGGTTTTTGATAGCAAGGTCGATGGCGCGCGGCTCGATATCGGTAGCGGTGCAGGTGACGTGGCCGCGGCGCTCCCAGGCAAGCGAGAGCGAGATGCAGCCCGTGCCGCAACCGACCTCGAGGACGCGGGCGGTGCGGGGCTCGGTCAGAGCGGACTCGTTAGCCTCGGCGGCGTCTTGCGTGGGAGTCGCCTGCTGGTCGTTGCTCTCGATGGCGATGCCGTATTCGTCGAGCTCGGGCTCGGAGGCTTCCATGGCCTCGGCTTCAGCGGCCTGCGCAGCAGCTTCCTCCGCCTCGCGATCGGCCAGCTCCTCGGCATAGGCGCGGCTACCGAGCACATCGCCGCCCAACGCGGCCTCATCGGCAGCCGTTAAGTTGGCGGCACGGCACTCGGCGGTCGCGCGTTCATCGGCCAGCGCGGCCTCGGCCTTGCGTGCCTCCTCGACCTCATCGTTCCAAGGCAGCTCAACACGCTGACGGGCAGCAGCCTCGGGGCTCAGCACCTCGGCATCCAGATAATTGAGGACTTCCTCGACGAGCATCTCGGTCTCGGGGCGTGGGATGAGTACGCCGGGGGCGCAGGCAACGTCGATCATACGGAACTGCGTGCTGCCCGTGATGTACTGCAGTGGTTCGCCCTGGGCGCGGCGGACGACCGCCGCATGCATGGTCTCGAGCTGGGCCGCGTTAAGCGTCTCGTCCATACGCATATATAGGTCAATACGCGCCAGGCCTGTGGCGGCGCACAGCAGCCACTCGGCAGAAAGACGGGGGTGCTCCTCGCCGCGCTCGGCCAGGTACTCCTTGGTCCACTCGAGACAACGCTTGATGGTCCAGATCTCGTTTGCCATGGGGCCCTCCCCTCTTGAGCGCCGGGCGGCGCGTGAATGTCGGAGCAGATTGTACGCGAGGGTGGCACGCGGTAAGGGACGATTGGAAGCGATTATCGAGAATCAGCCCAGAATTTTGCTCAGGGCGCAATCGAAGTGCTCATTTGTCGACGTCTAGATTTGCATCCGTCAAGCTTTTGGCAAGGTTGCCCCAAAACTGACCAATATCTAACCAAATACTTGCCGAATCGCTTGACGCACGACGCGGCAAAAAATGGCTTGCGACTTCTTGGACGATTTTTCGGGCAATATTTCCAATAGCAGATGCACACCGTTAATTGCTTTAAGCAGGTAGACAGTTTAACGGCCATCAAAGCCGATCGAACAACATCTCAAAGCAATGTGCCCACCCTAGTCATTTAAGAACGTCCATTACAGTCGAAATTGTCAGCCCGGGACCGTCTCGGGCTACGATTGAGGCGCGCCCAGAACGGGCCGCCGACCGGGCGCCCGCGCACGGCCGAACGTCCCTGCCCCCGAGAGGGCCAGTTGGGTGCTGCCGGCGCGGGACGCGCCGCCCCCGACGGCTGATAGGAAAGTGCCGGGCAGGTGCCGCGGCTGGTAATGTGAGTGCCGAGGGGGAGGCCATCCGGTCGAACGACTACCGGAAGGATACCACCGTGAAAGCGCCATCCACCAGACCCGCGGCCGTGCTCGGCCTGGACGTCGGCAAGTCGTCGCACTGGGCCTGCCTGATCGACCGCGACGGGGAGGTGCTGGCCAGCGCCCCCGTCCGCAACAGGGAGGCCGAGCTCGACGCGCTGTTCGCCTCCGCGCCCGCCGGCACGCTCGTCGTCGTCGACCAGTTCCGCAACATAGGGTCCCTCGCCGTGAGGCGGGCCCGCGCCGCGGGGCTCGGGGTCGCCTACCTGCCCGGCCTCGCCGCCAGCCGCGCCGCGGGCCTGTTCGCCGGCGAGGCCAAGACCGACGAGCGCGACGCCGCGGTGATCGCGCGGACCGCCCTGGGCGTGCCGGACTCCCTGTCGGGGGTCCCGGGCCGCGGCGAGGCCCTCGAGGCCGCTCGCGCCCTCTCGTCGCAGCGCGACCACGTCGTCGCCTGCGCGACCAGGCCGCCCGGATATCGGAGGCCCTCGACGAGGCCGGGGCCCTCGAGGCCGAGACGGCGGCGCTGCTCGAGGGCGACGAGACCTACGCGTGCCTGCTCACCGTGCCCGGCATCGGCCCGAGGACCGCGGCGCAGCTCGCGGTGTCGGTCGACATCGGGAGGTTCCCGGACCACGACCACCTGGCCTCGTACTGCGGCATAGCCCCGAGGGTGAGGAGCTCCGGCACGTCGGTGAGGTCGGTCAGGGCGTCCAGGCGCGGCGACGCGAGGCTCAAGTCCCTGCTGATCTTCTCGTGCAACAGCCTGGTGAGGTCCTCGGGGCGCTACGGCGAGTACTACCGGGCCTGCAGGGCGCGGGGCATGGGGCACGGGCGGGCGCTCAAGGCCGTCGCGAGGAAGCGGCTCAGGGCGATATACGCCGTGATGCGCGACCGGGTGCCCTACCGGGAGTAGCCCCGACGGTTGACAAAACTATAGGAACACCCAACGACTACCCGGGGGAGTTGCCTTCCCTCGTGGCGGTCTTCTAGCAGAAAAACCAAGTGAGTAGGCTTTTTGCAGAAGGCCGAGCACGCCCTAAAACGCCACAGCTCTGACCTGCAGTTTTATAGATCATTTGTCGCGATGTGCTCGGCAGGTTCAAAAAAGTCTACTCACTTGTATCTGAGACGCACCAGATTGGCAAAAACCGCCGCGAAAGGGCCCTTGGTCCCTTCGCGGCGGTCATACGCCTCTAATTTTGCGACGGTTTTGCCCGCTTGTTACTCGCTGTAGCGGGTGGCGATGGCGGCTTGTACCATGCCGGTGCTCATGAGGTAGGTCACCAGGAAGTAGCCACCGTATGCTGCCAGGAAGATTGCACAGGTGAGGCCCACGGTGCCGCCGATGCTCATATTTCCGAATACGCTCACCAGCTCGATGATCACCTTGAGCGCCACAAAGGAGTGCGCCAAGCCCACTGCCAGCGGGAACAGGAAGAATACCGCTTGCTGCGCCATCACCGAATGGCGAATCTGGCGGTCGTCGCAGCCGATCTGTGCCAGCACACGATAGCTGCGGCTGCCGTCGGCCACATTGGAGAGCTGCTGGATCGATAGGATTGCCGCGCACGCAACGACCAGCACAAAGCCAATGTAGATGGCCAGATAGCTAATCATGCCGTTCATCTGCGCTACTTGCGTGTACATCTCGGAACGCGTGATGAAGACTCCCCACGACCCCGGCTCCTTGCCGTCAACGAGCAGATTGTCGAGCAAGGTGTATTTAATGCTCTCGTCTGCCTCGGTCGTATCCATACCCTGTTTGTAATTAACGAGCAGATTACTGGAATACGGTTGCAGATTAAGTTGGGACAACAGCTCGTCGGCAACGACGACGGTACCCGGATTACTGCCCATCGCCGAGTTGGCGATGGCCGCCGTGTCCTTGTCCGACTTATCGGTTGCGGGCTTGAGCTCATGCCCGCCCAAGGTGAGGGTATGGCCGCCGGCCATGTACTTGGTGTACAGGTCGCCCAGCTCACCGCCCATATCACACGTAAGCAGGTACTGGTCGCGGCCAATGCTCACCGGCTCCTCGCCCATCATCTGGCGCAGTTTGTTGTACTGGCTCGCCGGCGTCACAAACAGACCCATCGTATCGGCATTGCTACCCCCGAGCGCCTTGGGGAGCTTTTCGCCCATGGTCTTGCACATCTCACCCGCAGACACCGAAGGATTCGAACCGCCAAACGGGTAACTCAGATACGAATCGATCTGAACATGCTCACCGGCAACATCGGCAATATTGACCTTCTTGCCGGTCTCGTCGTTGTTGTCCGCCGACTTGCCCTTGCCGTGCCATGCGGAGTACAAATCGACCGTTGTATCGGCTAGCACCATGCGGTCGGCTTCAGACGGATTGACATATTCTTTGTAGTAGTCGAGCGTATCGGGCGTGTAATAGACATACGTCTGAGACACGTCAACAGGGTTATAGCGCTCCAGGTTTTCGTTCATCACATTGGCAATCGACATACCGCACGTCACCGAGGTGATGGCCAAAAACAGGAGCATCGCGATGACGCCCATCGAAAAGCACACCGTGTTGACCTTGGCCGCAAGCTGGCGCACGGTAAACATGTTGAGGCCGCGCCAATACACGCTGCGCAGGCTCTGCAGCAGCTTGATGAGCATGCCCGAGAGTCCCCAGAACAGCGCAAAGGTGCCCACGGTAACCATAGCAGTCGTAATGCCAAACTGGCTCATGGCCTCTTGCAGCTTGCTGTCCGTCGCAGTTAGCGGGAACCCATCGCGTAGCAGACGGTAATAGGCCACACCCACAAGCACCACGCCCACGGCAAAGATGGCAATCGCAATCCAGGGGTTGCGCGTCTTAATGCTCTCGTTGCGACGCTCGGCACCCATAAGCTCGATGAGTTTGGTACGACGCACGGCGCGAAGGTTCAGCAGTAGCGTGAGCACAAACATTACGAGCATGCAAGCAAGGGTCAGGTTGAACGCATGCACCGAGAAAAAGAAGTGGAAATTGGCGATCTGTGTCTTAAAGAGCGAGGCCGTAAAGAACGTCATGAGCTGGGAGAGTCCCATACCCAGCACAATGCCGGCGACAAAGGCCACGACCGAGACAATCACGGTCTCGAGCGCCATGATCGTGGCGACGCGCCCGCGCCCCATGCCGAGCACCTGGTACAGGCCAAACTCCTTCTTGCGGCGTTTCATGATGAAGTTATTGGCATACACCATCAAAAAGGCCATGACACCGGCCAAAAAGTACGTCAGGTCGCCGAGCATGCTGCCCATTACCTGCGCCAAGCCCTCTTCATCGATTCCGGCGATGTCGACCTGCATTGAGATGGTGTTAAAGGCATAGAAGACCGTGACGCCCAGGGTGAGCGTCAAAAGGTAGACGAGGTAGTCGCGGCCGGCACGGCGGACGTTGCCCCAAGCGAGTTTACAGAGCATCGGAGCCCTCACCGCCCATCATGGCAACGACCTCCATAATGCGGTCGAAGAACTCGCGACGGTCGGTGTCGCCGCGGCGCAGCTCGGTGAAGATCTTGCCGTCGCGGATAAACAGCACGCGGCTCGTGTAGCTGGCGGCAAAGCTGTCATGCGTGACCATGAGCACCGTGGCGCGTAGGCGGCGGTTAAGGGCCTCCAAGCTCTCGAGCAGCAGACGAGCGCTTTTAGAATCGAGGGCGCCGGTGGGCTCGTCGGCCATGATCATGGTGGGGTCGGTGACGAGCGCGCGACAGGCGGCAACGCGCTGCTGCTGGCCGCCGGACATCTGGTAGGGATATTTGTCGAGCACCTGACTGATAGACAGACGCGCGGCCACATCCTGCACGCGGGTCGAGATCTCTGCCGAGTTTGTGCGGGCAATGGTGAGCGGCAGGGCGATGTTCTCGCGTGCCGTGAGCGTATCGAGCAGGTTGGAGTCCTGGAAGATAAAGCCGAGCTCCTCGCGGCGGAACTGCGAGAGCTTGGCCTGCTTCATGCGCGTCACGTCCTGGCCGTTGATGCGGATGGTGCCGCTCGTGGCGCTATCGATGGTCGACACGCAGTTGAGCAACGTCGACTTGCCCGAGCCCGAAGCGCCCATGATGCCAACAAATTCGCCGCGGTTGACGGTAAAGCTGACGTCGTTGAGCGCACGGGTCACGTTGCCCAGCGCTCCATATACCTTTTCGAGATGCGCGACCTCCAGTACCGGGGTCGCCATGTGCGTGGTTTGCATACCGAGTCCTTTCTTGCGATTAGTCTACGGCATCTATAGTCGCAAGAAGACGAGTCGGCTACCATCGATATGGCTTACGCTTGCCTTACCGTTGTGTAAGGTGCGGGTAGCTAGCCTGTCACGTGTTGATGTTGAGAGAGGACTCCTGTTGAAGACTGTTCATGTTGCCGCTGGGATCATTCGCAAGGAAGGATCCGACGAGCTACTGGCCGTACAGCGCGGCTATGGCGACATGCAGGGACTTTGGGAGTTCCCCGGTGGCAAGCTCATGCGCGGCGAGACGCCCGAGGACGCCGTACGCCGCGAGCTCATGGAAGAGCTGCAGGTAAAAGTCACCAACCTGCGCGATTTCTATACCGTTGAGTATGACTACCCCGATTTTCATCTCTCCATGGAGTGCTACTACTGCTCGCTCGCCGATGAATCCGATGAGCCTCAGAAACATGACCGACAGCTCGATATCCGCTGGATTCCGCGCACCTCGCTTGCCACGGTGGAGTGGATGCCCGCCGACAAGGGGCTTATCGATGCCCTGATTGAGCTGAAGGAAGACCGACTCGAGACAAGCTCCGCCGATGACGCCGTGCCCAACACAGCCGACAAACCCGCCACCAAACCCAAGCGCGCACCTAAGCGCCGCAGCAAGAAGCGTCCCAAGCCCGGCCTGCTCGACGGCATCGATACCTCGGACCTCTCCGCTGACGAGCGCGAACTGGTCCGCCGTCGCGCCGCCATCAAAAAGTCCATGAAAGGCAACAAGCGCGCCAACACCAAGCCCGAGCTGCTCGTTCGTCAACGCCTGCGGGCAGCAGGCCTCACGGGCTATCGCTTGGAATGGAAGGTCCCCGGCAAGCCCGATATCGCCTTCCCCGGGCGCAAGATTGCCATCTTCGTCAACGGCTGCTTTTGGCACCGTTGCCCCAAGTGCAACCCCAGCCAGCCCAAACGCAACGTTGAGTTTTGGGAGGCAAAGTTTCGCCGCAATGTCGAGCGCGACCGCGCCGCCATCGCAGCGCTCACCGAAATGGGATGGACGCCCATAACCATCTGGGAATGCGAGCTCAAAAAGGACCGCATCGACGCCACCATGGAAAAGGTCATCGAGCAAGTGCGCGCCGCAAAACCGCAGCGCTAGAAACCCATCATCCACACGCTCCACACAGGCGCGCCACGCCCCCGCCACAAACCTTAGAAAGCCCTTAAGCCCCAAACCTTTCAAATGTGTTATCCAATACCTCTGACCTGCGGTTTCATTGGAACGCCAAACCTCATTAAGCCTTTCTTTAGCGCTTCTTTGCGGCGGGCGCGGCATAATACTGCCAACGCACGGGACCTAGCAGCACACCCCGTGCGCATCCTTTGGTGGACATCGAGGAGGCCGCAAAAGCATGCATTCTTCCGATGACGCAGCACAGCAGCCATCCCTAAAACATGCAAATCTTTTCTCCTTCCCCCCGACACAGAGAAACGGCCTCCTCGACTCCCCCACCACAAAAGCCAAACGCTCAACCAATCAGAGCCTCAACTTGCGAGCATCGTTCGAAAAGCTCCAAGCATCCCTAGACAAGGCGTTCCCCGAACAGGCAAGAGCAATCTAAGCCCATCACGCTTTATACTGATGCCATGCGAAACATGGATCACATAGAATTGCACCGCGGAGGACGCGAGGAAGCCTTTCCCGAGACCGCCGAAGACTGGCCCTATATTGCCGAACGCGCAGAATTCGCTCGCTATCCGGGCAATTCCGTCCCCTGGCATTGGCATTCCGAAGTCGAGCTTTTCTACATGGAGCAGGGAACAATTGACTATCGCACGCGTGCGGCTCATGAGCACATGCGCTTTGAGGAAGGGTCCGCTGGCTTTATCAACGGCGGCATTTTGCACAGCACCCTGCAATCACCCAATTCGGCGCCGGCAATTCAACTGTTGCATATCTTTCAGCCATCAATGCTCGGCGATCCCGCGGGACGCCTTCAAAAGCGCTACATCAATCCTTTGCTGCAATGTCGAGGCGTCGATGTGCTCAAATGGTCGCCCACCAATCCCGACGATATGCCCTTTATCGATTTGCTGAAGAGCTCCTTTAGCCACGACCTTCAACAGCCGCAGAACGAGATGGCGCTTCGAAATAGCCTGTCCGAACTCTGGATTCAGATCTATGCCAAAGCTGAATCACAATTCGCTTTGGACAATAATTCTTTGATGACCAGCCGTGAAATTCGGTTTAGGGAAATTCTTGACTATATCCGCGCACACTATGCAGACGCCATAGATGTTCCCCAAATTGCGTCCGCTGTCGGCATCAGCGAAAGAGACTGTTATCGCACCATCAAAGCTTGCGCGGGAACAACCCCGGCCGCATATCTACGCGCATACCGCATCACCCGCGCCTGCACGCTCTTGACGCACACCACGCGAACGGTACAGACAATCGCCCACCAATGTGGCTTTGCAACGGCGAGCCACCTTGGGCAGGTATTCAAGGAACAAATTGGCTGCTCCCCTTCTCAGTATCGAGCCATGAGGCAGAATTTCGATACTACAGGGCAGAAATAACGCTAGCGCTTCCACCTCGCCTGTCCCACACTATCAGACAGATTAGAGGAAGGAATGCCATGAAACAATTCGACCATGTCGTGTTTGACGTTGACGGAACATTGGCAGATACGGAAGAAAGCGTTCTGTCATCGCTTGCCCAGATTGTCCAAGAAGAAACCGGCAAAACGCTCCCCCGAAACGAGCTTGAGTTTGCCCTCGGCATACCCGGCAAGGATGCCCTTGAGAAGCTTGGAATCTACTCGCAAGCAACGTTGGATCGCTGGTGCCACGTTGCCGCCAGCTTTAAAAGCACCATCAGCGTGTTTCCAGGTTTGCTTGAAGTCATCGCAACACTCGCCGATAGCGGCTGCAAACTTGGCATCGTCTCCTCACGTGCGCGCGACGAATACGCAAAAGAAATTGCACCCCTTGGTTTCGATAAGTATTTTGAGCACATCATCCTTGTCGAAGACACAACCGAACACAAACCCGCTCCCGCGCCCATGCTCGAATATCTACGGCGCACGGGCGCAAACCCCAACAGCGTCATCTACGTTGGAGACACCGTCTACGACGAACAATGCGCAACATCAGCAGGGGTCAATTTTGCCCGAGCAGCATGGGGATCGCACCAAGACATCCCAAATGCCACCTACAACCTCGAAACCCCCAACGACCTGCTAACCCTAACAACCAAGTAACCCCCGCGCCCCACCCTTTCAGCCCCAACACCACAAGGGCGATTGAGCAGGACGGTTTGGGCGGGTCCCGTACTTAGTTTCCAAAATCATTCCGCAGCGCGAAGGCTTCTTATTATTTTCAGACCTAACGCCACAAGGGCGACGACCTCGAGTAGGTCAACCTGGGAGGGACGAGGGCTTAGTTCTCCAATCTTTCCGCAGGGGGCAAAAAGCCTCGCCGCACGAAGTGCGCAGCGAGGCTTTTTGCATGCCCGAGGACGATTGGGGAACTAAGCCCTCATCCCTCCCCGGGATCTATTTTGAGTCGGAGTACCCTTGCTGTTACTCTGCTTTGCCCACGGAGTTGAGGTTGGTCATGCGGATCTTAACCAGCTCGGTGATCTCACGCATGCCCTCCTTGGCCGGCTTCTTGGGATCGAAGCAGGCGGGGTTCTCAGCCATGTAGGCCATGAAGCCCTTGGTGTAGGCCTGACGCAGCTCGGTGGCGTAGTTAACCTTGCAGATGCCGTTCTTCACAGCCTCGGCAACCTGCTCATCGGGCACACCGGAGGTGCCGTGCAGAACCAGCGGCACGTCGACGGCGTCGCGAATGGCCTTGACCACGGACTGCTCGATGTGCGGATCGCTCGTGTACACACCGTGGCTGGTGCCAACGCCAATGGCCAGCGACGTGCAGCCGGTACGCTCGACGAACTCCTTGGCCTCGGCAGGATCGGTGTAGGGGCTCTCGCCCTCAACCGCGGGACCGTCGTCCTCCTTGCCGCCAACCTTACCGAGCTCAGCCTCGACAGGCACGCCCATGGCGCGGCCAGCGTCGGCGACGGACTTGGTCAGGGCGATGTTGTCCTCGAAGGACTCGTGCGAACCGTCGATCATGACAGAGGTGTAGCCCGTGCGGAAAGCCTGCATGCAGCGGTCATAGCCATCGCCGTGATCGAGGTGCAGAGCGACGGGCACGGAAGCGCGCTCGGCGGCAGCCTTGACCATGCCGTAGAAGTAGTCCAGACCAGCGGTCTTGATGGTGCCCGGGGTGGTCTGCATGATGACGGGGGACTTGGTCTCCTCGGCAGCGGCCAGAACGGCCATAACAAACTCGAGGTTCTCGACGTTGAACGCGCCGACGGCGTAGTGGCCGGCCTGAGCGTCCTTGAGCATCTTTTCGGTGGTAACAAGTGCCATGAGCGTTTGCTCCTCTCCCTCGCCCGCATCTGGACATCGGGCGTAGTTGTTCACAAGGCGTTTTACCTTGCGTTTTGCTGCGCTCATTGTATGAAATTCAGCAGCTTTGCACGTGCGAGATATTGAGCCCATGCAGGTCAATACAGTCATTTTTGAAAAGCAAACGGAAGAAATTTGAGCCGAGTGAACATGTTCGATATTGAATTTTGGGCGTTCAGCGTCTTTCTTTTATAGAAAAGATAAGTAATCGAAAGGTGTTTTCTTACTCAAAAAGAAAATGAACGAAAATAGAGTCAACACAATTCCTGCAAATTTCAGACGATGATGGAGCAACTATGGCCCATGCAACAACCCGAGCTTTCGCCGATGAGCGGCGCGCCGCCATCATGGAGATGCTCGAACATAACGCCTCGGTGCAGGTGGCAGAAATCGCCCAGACCTTTGGCGTGTCCTCCGTCACCGCCCGCGCCGACCTGGACGCGCTCGCCGAAGCAGGCAAGCTACGCCGTACGCATGGCGGCGCTGTGTCGCTCCACAAACGCCTAACTGTCTCCACGCAGGATCGCCGCATCAATGTCAACGTCGCCGCCAAGCAGGCCATCGCGCAATGCGCCATCGAGCTCGTCGGCAATGGTGACACTCTGCTCGTCGACTCGGGCACCACGGCGCTCGAGTTCGTCCGGCTCCTCGATCAGCGCGACGGTATCACCGTCATCACGGCCGACATTACCATTGCCGATTACATCGACGAGAGCATGCCCTCAGTCGATGTCGTCATGCTGGGCGGGGCGCTGCGCAAAGGCCATCGTTATTTGTACGGACCGCTCACTATGCAGGCGCTCCAAATGGTCCATGCCGATCTGGCCGTCATGTGCCCCGGCGCCTTTGTCCCCAGCTGCGGCTTTACGACCGACTTTCCCCAGATGGCCGAGACCAAAACGGCTATGATCGCCGCGGCCCATCAAAGCGTCGCCCTCATGGACGCCAGCAAGGTTAACGGACGCGGCATGTACCGCTTTGCCGAGCTTGCCGATGTCGACTCCATCGTGATGGACCGTGACCCCGACCATGCTGTCGCCACCTCGATCGCCGAGGCCACTGACAGCTCACGTCCAGCCCTCGTCATCGCCGGCGCTTAAACAAAAACCACCACAAAGGTCCCCTTTGTGGTGGTTTTGCTCGTTAAAAGCGAGATATCGCTACTTGGACAGCTCGTCAGCAAGGACCTCGATCTGAGCGCGCGAGGCGTCGTTGAGCGAACCCAGCACGGTCACCTTGTTCTGCGCCAGGGTGATGTCCTTCATGCCCTCGAGCTCCTTGGTCATAACCTTGGCAGCGGTGGGCGCCCAGGAGCCGGCCTCAACGAGTGCCACTGTACGGTTCTGATAGGCGTGCTCGGCAAGCGTATGGATAAAGGTGCTCATGAACGGGAAGATCTCGCCCTGATAGGTGATGGAGGCGAGCACCAGACGGTCATAGCGGAACGCATCCTCAACGGCCTCGGCCATGTCGTCGCGAGCCAAGTCAAAGACGGAAACCTTCTGGCCGCGGGCCTCGAGCGCAGATGCAAGCTCCTCAACGGCGGCCTTCAGATGGCCGTACACGCTCGCATAGGCAATCGTGATGCCCTCGTCCTCGGGCTGATAGCTCGACCAGGTGTTGTAGGTGTCGAGGTAATAGCCCAGATTCTCGGTAAGAACAGGACCATGGAGCGGACAGATGATCTGGATATCCAGATCGGCGGCCTTCTTGAGGACGGCCTGCACGAACTTGCCGAACTTACCGACGATGCCAAAGTAGTAGCGGCGAGCCTCGCAAGCCCACCCTTCCGGATCCTCGATGTCGTTGGCGCCAAACTTGCCAAAGCCGTCGGCACTAAAGAGCACCTTGTCGGTGGACTCGTAGGAGAAGATCACCTCGGGCCAGTGAACGTTGGGGGCGCCGATAAAGGTCAGGCTGTGGCCGCCCAGGTCGAGCACGTCGCCCTCTTTGACGACCATCTTGCGCTCGGGGTAGTCGGTGCCAAAGTAGTTGACCATCATGCGGAAGGCGCCCATGCTAGCCACAATCTGGGCCTGGGGATAGCGCTCCATAAAGGCGGCGATACCGGCGGAGTGATCGGGCTCCATGTGATGGACAACCAGGTAGTCGGGCGTACGGCCGTCGAGCGCGGCCTCGAGGTTGCCGAGCCATTCGTCGACAAAGCCAGCGTCAACCGAATCGGCGACAGCGATTTTATCGCCCAAGATAACATAGCTGTTGTATGCCATGCCGTTCTCGGACACGTCGTACTGGCCCTCAAACAGGTCAATGTCGTGGTCGTCGACACCGATGTAGCGGATATCCTTGGTGATCTCCATCAGGCAAAGCCTCCTAGATAGACAAAAGAGCCCGTCTATCATAGCACTCGGCAGCATTCCAACTGTTATCTGCCGGCATCCTTACCGATTGTTATTGAAATACGATAAATCGCCGTTTACCTGCGTAAACTATGAGCGTGGTATCGCCGTGCTATGTCGAATAATGAGCTGGCCGGGAATACGAATAGCAACGGTTTTGCCCGCCGTACCCGCCTCGGGAACCGCATGCTCGAATACCTCGCGTCCGCGCTGATGCAAATCGAATCGAACGGTCGTGAGCTCGTTATGCGCGACAAAATCATCGAGCGAATCGTCGACACCCACCACGCTCACGTCCTCGGGCACGCGCAGACCGCTATCACGCAGCGCTGCAATGGCGCCATTTGCCATCTGGTCGTTTGCCGCGTAAATCGCCGTCATGGTGCGATCGTGCTCGGCCAGGTACCTGCCGGCCTCGTAGCCGCTGTTGGCAGACCAGTCGCCCTCGAGCGGCTCTGCCGGCTCGATGTGTTTACGCTCGAGCGCATCCTGCCAACCGGCTCGACGAAATTGCTCGTCGACCGAGAACGACGGGCCGCCAATATAGCGAATCTGCCCGTGCCCCAGCTCAAACAGGTGATCCATAAGCAAGAGCGAGCAGCCGTAATGGTCGGAATCGACCGTAGTCACGCGCGGATGCGCGTACATGGTAACGATGACCGTTCCAATGCCCGGCAGTGGATCAAACGTCTCAAAATCGGGCGCCATGCGGCTCATGCCGATGATGATGCCATCCACCGGCAATGCGGCCATACGACGCGTGGCCTCGGCAAGCGAGAATTCCTCAGTCTTGGACATCTCGACCAGCGTGATGGCGCAATTATGCTCGCGAGCAGCGCTGGCGATGCCGTCGATCATTGAGAGGTTGCCAAACTTGGTGACATCATTGATGCATAGGCCGACCGAATGGTAACGGCCGTCGCGCAGCGAGCGACCGGCATAACTCGGACGAAAGCCGAGCTCTTGCATAGCAGCCTGCACGCGCTGGCGCGTCTGCTCGTTAACGTTGGGCAAGCCGTTGGCGACGCGCGAAACCGTCTGCTGCGAAACGCCGGCAGCGCGGGCGACGTCAGCCATGGAGACCGGACGCGAACTGGTATCGTTGGACGGGCGCCTTGCCACAGGATCACCTTCACCCTTGCGAGATCTGAATAGCGTGAATGCCGGCCCGGGCAGTAATACATCCCGCGCCGAGGCCCGCTATCGTCGGACGCATGTTAACGTACTCTACTTTTTCTATCTGCATCTCTTCTGCTTTATAAGTCCATACGGCAGTACCGTTCACGGCTGTATTTCTACCGATTACCAGATTCTCAAAAAGTGACAAGCGATGTGTTATGAGTACGTTAACATAGCCCGTAACGTGCGGTATCGTGAACACTTGGTTCATGCCGCTTCAAGTTGTTAACGTACTCATAACGACGCAAAACTCACCCGTGCGCGCCAAGGAAAGGACTCCCATGACCACGCCCGACGAAAAGACATTCGCCACACTTACCAAGCTGTTTGAGGAGGAGTTTGGCCCCATCGGCGACCGCCAGGTGCTCTACGTGCACGCGCCCGGCCGTTCCGAGATCAGCGGCAACCACACCGACCACGAGGGTGGCCACGTTATCGCCGGCTCGCTCGATGTCGCTGTCGACGGCATCGCCGTGGCAACCGATTCCAACAAGGTTCGCGTAGCCGACGAGGGCTATCCCACGTTTGAAATCGCGCTCGGCACGCTAGACGTGCAGGAGTCCGAGAAGGGCACGTCCGCAAGTCTCGTCCGCGGCATGGCACACGAGATCGCAGCCCTGGGCGTTGAGCCTCATGGCTTCGACTTCGCCTTCACCTGCTCCGTCCCCTCGGGCGGCGGCCTTTCCAGCTCCGCTGCCGTCGAGGCCGCGTACGGCCGCGCCATGGAGACGCTCTGGAGCGCGCCCGCCATTGAGCCCGTCACGCTTGCGCAGATGAGCCAGCGCACCGAGAACAACTATT
>CALBBA010000270.1 GCA_937926755.1 uncultured Collinsella sp. | reverse complement strand
ATGCATCTCGGATCATCGCAATGATGATCACCAGTCCGGCAATACAGCCAATAAATGTGCCGATGATGCGCAAAAAGCCACGATAGCGAATAGCGCCAGAATACGGTTCACCTCCCGCAGCAAAGGCCGGACCGGCGGCAACAATCGCCGCTGTCAGTACTGCCCAGCGTGGCGTTTCCAGCTGGAAGTGAAAGCCAACAAACAGCGCCAGTACAATGGCGGTCGCCAGTTTTACCGCAAAGCGAATATGTTGGTTAGCAATGGAGAAAATACCCATCGTGATTAACCAAACTCACGCAGGCGATGGGCCATTTTACGGAAGAACGAATCCTGGCTTTCGTCGCGATCTTGTTTGCCAGTGACCACCACTGTAGCAGTGGTGCCCGCAGGCCAGATGTTCTCTTGCTGGTTGTCGAGACGAATACGAACCGGAACACGTTGCGCCAAACGCACCCATTCAAGGTTAGAGTCGATGGTCGCCATCCCTTTGTCGTCACTCGTGCTGCTGGCGTTGGTGACCCCAGCGGCAACACTATCAACAGTCCCTTTCAGCACTTTGTTACTGCCAAGCGGCGTGATCTCTGCACGATACCCAGGGCGCACCCCTTCCAGCTTAGTTTCTTCCATATAGGCCAGTACATAGAAGGAGTTCTGTTTCACCAGCGCAACCGCCGTTGATCCACGGGTAATAAACTCACCGGTATAGACGTTGAGGTTGGTCACCCAGCCATCTGCTGGCGCGCGGATCACCGTGCGTTCAAGATCCAGTTTTGCCAGATCGCGGGTCGCCTGCGCTTTCGCTAACTGATGCAGAACCGTTTGTAGTACGTTGTTGGCCTGATCGATCTCTTCGCGAGACATCGCCTGCACACCGAGACGGTTACGACGTCCGGCCTCCTGGCGTTTCTCCTGTGCCAGTACCTGATAATAAGCAACATCGGCTTGCGCTTCCTCAAGCGCCTTTTGATAGCGCGGCAGCTCGGCCTTGACAGCGGAGAGCACGCGCAGTACATCGTCGGTGCGTTTTTGCAGCTTAAACGTTTGGTAACTCATCTGCAGGCTGTTGAGAATGGCCGCCATGGTGCTGGGGCCGGCAACGTTGACGTGATAGTCGCGGCCCAGGGTCTCGATAAGCCCGGGGCGGCTGACGACCTCGGCGTACAGCCCCTCAAACGGAACGAACAGAATGCCAAAGTTGGTAGTCGCGGGCACGCTCAGATACTTTTCGCAGATGTCCTTTGCCTCGCGCTTCACCATCATATCGAGCGTCTTGCGCGCTGCGGCGACGGCCTCAGCGTCACCCGACTCCTGGGCGTCGAGCAGATGCTCGTACGCATCGCCCGGGAATTTGGAGTCGATCGGCAGCAGCACGGGATTACCCTCGTCCACCGGCAGCTTGACAGCAAACTCAACGCGCTCCGAGGCGCCGGGCTTGGTGGCAACGTTTTCCAGATACTGGTCGGGCGTAAGGATGTCCGCCAGGATTGCGCCCAGCTGCACCTCGCCCAAAATGCCACGCGCCTTCACATTGCCCAGCACGCGCTTAAGGTCGCCCACGCCGGTGGCGATAGATTGCATATCGCCCAGGCCCTTGTACACGGCCTCGAGCTGGTCGCTCACCTGCTTAAACGATGCAGACAGGCGATCGTTGAGCGTACGGGAGAGTTTCTCGTCCACCGTCGCGCGCATCTGATCGAGCTGCACGTTGTTGTCCTTGCGGATGGCGCCCAGCTGGGCATCGACCGTCTCACGCACCTTGTCCAGGCGGTGCTCGATGCCCTCGCGGTTGGCGCCGAGCTGTTGGGCCGTCTCGCGGCGCAGGTCATCCATGCGGTCGCCGGCCTGCGAGAACTCGCGCGCAATGGTCAGGTAGCGTTGCTGCTCCACGGCGGCGTCGGTCGTCTGCTGCTGCGCGATGGCGTTTGCCGTGCGTCGGGTTTCTGCCAGCGCCAGATTAAGGGCGTCGAGCGCATTGTTAGCCTGCTCAAGCGCCGCCAGCGCCTCCGCACTGTTGTCGCCGCGTTCCCGCAGCTCGGCGCGAAGGCCCTTGAGCTGCAGGGCACAAGCCACAGCAACCCCCACCGCCACTAAGGCGATCACAACAAGCGCAACATCAATAGCAGACATAGACTCCGTCCAACAAACCCAATCGAACACCAATCAAAACCGCGATCAATCTTACCCCGTCACACACACGGATCACTCACTGCCTTGCAGACAAATTTCTCTTAGAGCCGCGGACGCTAAAACGCTAGCTCTCCCAGCCGGCACGAATGGTTGTTACGACATCGCCTAGGCGCTGGCCGAGGGCTGACAGATGTTGGAGCACCTCGTTGGGCGATGCGCCGTTGAGGATGCACGTGAGCGCATACGAGACCAAGAAAATCGCCGCAAGTCCTAGCGGAATGAGCACGATCATCGCCAATGTGCGCAGGCGCTGGCCCATGCGGCGGCGACGCGTGCGACTTTTGTCGAACGCGAGCTCCTGCGCATATGAATCTTGCTGTACGGAATAGGCCTCTGGCGCCGATTCATACCCGGGCACAGCTGCAGGTACAGCAGCGGGCACGACATTTTGCGCAAAGGGCTGGGCTGCCGCCCCTTGCATTTGCATCTCCATGAGTCGTTGCTGCTGGCGCAACATGCGCTCGGCTTGTTGCTGCGGAGTCTCAAGAAACAGATCCATGCTGGCCTCCAAAATCGGAGCATTCGACGCTTACGACCAGCATCCCGCACCGCCATGACCGCGACAACGCAATCGCCGGCAATAGCCACAAAGTTTCTTTTGCTCAAAAGCTGTCGAAAAGCTCAACAACTCCCCTACCAGCACTTTCTCTGAGCTTTTTTCGCCAGCAATCTTTTGGCCTTCCACCCTTACGCCAACTGACCAAAATCTAACCAAAAGCTTGACGAAAATTGTGGAGACCGGGACCCCACACAAAAAGTGCCGCCCCAAAGGGGCGGCACACAAACCAATCTATTAGCCAAAACTCGTTGGCAAGCCCGCGTCGTCAGACCCGCGGCGCATGCCTTTGCCTCGCGTGACTCTGCGAAGCCGTGAGCGAGAGGGAAAGGGATGCGCCGCGGGTCTGACGTCCGGAGCGGTGAAACCAGCAGTTGCCCTGCGCTCCGTGGTCGGTGAGGACCGACTACATGCCCGCGAGACCGCGGGCGGCGGTGGCGCACAGAAACGCCAAGGCTAGAATCACGAGCGAGCCCGCAATATCGGCCACCACGCCCGCAAAGCGACGCTCAAACAACCAGCTCTCAAAGTGCGGGGCGACGTTGCGCCAAACACGCCACAGCAAGATGCCCATACCGATGACGCCCGGGATATTGAGCAGTAGGATCTCGGAGCACAAAGACCGATCAGGTTGCCGGCGACAAAACCAGCGTCGCCCTCGCAGTATTTGCGGTAGACCATATACAGCATGTACGCCACAAACGGCTGCAGGCACGCAGAGATAAACGTAACCACCATCGAGGGGTCCTGAGAAAAGACATCGGTGAGTTTATCGACACTCGTGGCATCTTTCGAAGCCAAGAACAAGCCAATGACCACCACGGGCACCACGCCCAAGATAACCTCGACCAGAGTAAACAACTTAGCAGTCAGATCCTCGCTAGCCGTATTGAGGTGAGGCGCCCACTCAGGATGAGCATGCGCGCCAACCTTCTTGTCCTTCTCGACACGATCGACCTTTTTACCCTCGGCAACCCGACGACCAGGATCCTTGCGAGTTCCCGCCGCAGCAACCCGAGCCCGAGACTTCTTACCCATAACCAACACCTCACAAGAGGAAACGAATAGCCAACGCTACCCAGTGTACCCTCTAAGCAACGTCACCGCCCCAACCGGCCCCCACAAAAACGTGCCGCCCCATAAGGGGCGGCACACAAACTTCTTATCAGCTTTTCTGTAACGAGCACGCAACGACCCGAAGCCGGAGCGCAGGGCGGGAAATGCCTTTGCCCCGCGCGACCCTGCGCAGCCGTGAGCGAGAGGGAAAGGCATTTCCCGCCCTGCGCTCCGCAGCAGCCAGCGCCAAGCGCTAGTAGTTCACCACCTGCTCCTCAAAGTACGCCTTCGGGTGGTTACACACCGGGCACACCTCAGGCGCCTCGGCACCAACGTGCAGGTGCCCGCAGTTCAGGCACTTCCATACCTTCACGCCCTCGCGCTCAAACACCTCGCCCGACTCGATGCGCTCGACGAGCTTGTTGTAGCGCTCCTCGTGCGCCTTCTCGACGGCGGCGACACCACGGAACTTCGCGGCGATCTCGGCAAAGCCCTCCTCCTCGGCGGTCTTGGCGAACTCGTCGTACATCGTGGTCCACTCGTAGTTCTCGCCCGCGGCGGCGTCACGCAGGTTGTCCAGAGTGCCCGGAACGGCGCCGTCGTGCAGATACTTAAACCACAGCTTGGCGTGCTCGGACTCGTTGCCCGCCGTCTCGGCAAAGATATTCGAGATCTGAACGTAGCCATCCTTCTTGGCCTTGGATGCATAGTAGCGATACTTGGTGTGTGCCTGGGACTCACCGGCAAAAGCAGTCTCGAGGTTCTTCTTGGTCTGAGAGTTCTCAAAATCCATAGGTGTACTTCCCTTCAACACGTGCCGCCCATAGGCTTTGAGCGACCTTGTCTTTAGGATGCCCTCAAGCCGCGAATTTAAACCTTACAATCCCGTTCTTCAGATTTGAGCGGGCTACACGCTCAACCAGCGATCGCCCTCGGCTCGGCTAAAGCCCTCGCGCTCCAGGTCAGCTAGAATACCCGCGATCAAGTCGCACTCGACCGGCTCGCGGCCTGCCGCCGCCTCCATTTCGTTGACACCCGCTACGGCCTCGGCGAGTGTGATGCCCGCCGGCTGTCCATCGCGCGCAGCCAGCAGCATGCGCACAATATGGGCGCGCTTTTGACGGCGCGAGCCCTCAAACTTGGACTGACGGCTATAGCTCGCCGAGCGCCTGGACGGATTGGGCAGCGTCTTCTTAAGATACGCGCCATAATCCAGCAGCGCGTAATACCATGCGCGCGGTGTGTCGGCATCATCGAGCGGCACGGCAAAGGGAGCAATCTCATCCGCCGTCGCACCGGGAGCCGCCGGACAGGCGGCCTGAATCAGCGGCACCAGCTCGCGATCGGGAACGGCCGGCACATCGGGAAAGAAATGATGCAAAAAGACCGTGCGCACATTGGTCTCTAGATACACGCCTGGAAGATCAAACGCAAACGAACGGATGCCCTGCGCCGTTGCCGGGCCAATGCCGGGCAGAGCGACCAAGTCACGCGTCTCACGCGGAAACTCCCCGTCCCAGTCCTCTACAACGCGCTGAGCGGCCCCATGAAGCGCCAGAGCGCGTCGGTTGTAGCCCATGCCCTGCCAAGCGTCCAAAACATCGGAAGGCGCGGCCTGGGCAAGCGCCTGCACAGTCGGAAAACGATCGAGCCACACCGGCATGCGCGCCTCCACACGCGGCACCTGCGTTTGCTGCAGCATGACCTCAGAAAGCCAAATGATGTACGGATCGCGTGTGCGGCGCCACGGAAGGTCGCGATAACGCAGGACCCCTTCCGAACGAATCATCGAACGAAAGGGGTCCTGAATCATGGCTATGCTCCTTATGCGGCGCTATTCCTCCCGGTAAGCGCACGCGCAGGTGGCGTACTCGGGAAACGCTTCGCGGTCGGCGAACTTGGGATCGACGGCCGGGAACTGGCGGTGAGCGACGATGTCGCCGAGCGAAACGGAATCGAGGTAGTCGCGCATCAACGCCTGGGCTCCGGCCCACAGGGGATGATAGCAGCACGCGCCCATGCGCGCACAGTCACCATCGGGCGCGGTGCAATCGTTCATAACCATAGGACCCTGAACGGCCTCGACGACCTGGCGGATAGTGACGTCGTCCGGACTGACCTTGAGACGCATGCCACCGTGGACGCCACGCAGGCTCTCCACAATACCGGCCTGGACCAAACCGTGCTGAATCGAGCGGGCAAACGAATACGGGACATTGACCTCTTCGGCAGCGGTGCGAACAGAAAGCAAACGCTCCGGATCCTCGGCAAGCATCGCCAGCATGCGAAGGGCGTAATCAGTCTTCCTCGATATGTCCATTTTTCCCCTTTCAAGGAATACGAACAGCTCGAACGAGCTCCGGGGCCGAGCTTGTGTCGAGACGCTAAATGACCGCCAGGACATCCAAATGGTAAATCGGATATCCACTGAGTGCCGCGCTTGGAGCGAAATGCATCAGATGCGGCGCACAGTGCAATTTAGTATAACCTAACCCCCTGTCTCGTAGAACAGGTGTTGCGCAACAAAGCTGTTGTTCAGACAGATATACTTATTAGATTTTACTTGCGTTCCCGAAGGCGCGGGGATTCTGGGCGAAGATGCACCAGGGCGATCGTTCTATCGAAACAAAGTGCATCAAACGCAAAAAGCCACGTCCGAAGACGTGGCTTTAATTGCGTTGGCGGGAAGTACGGGGCTCGAACCCGCGACCTCCGACGTGACAGGCCGGCGCTCTAACCAAACTGAGCTAACTCCCCAGGCAGACGTTCGCGTTTGTTTCCGCTCGCGTGCGCTGCGGGGATTAGTATACACAGAAGTCTGTCCGGCGCGCAACAACTTTTTTGAAAAAATTTTTCAGGGCCATCCGGGAGGGTCTCCGGGGCTGAGGGCGGGGATTAAGTTTGCTGCTCTACAGTCCTGCGCAAGACGGAAAGCACATTAAGTGCTTTC
>CALBBA010000269.1 GCA_937926755.1 uncultured Collinsella sp. | reverse complement strand
CAAAGATCTTTGACTATGCGGATGTGCTGCAGTGCGAGATCGTCGAGACTGGGAATCCCGAGGATGTACCGGAGCTCAGCAATCGTGAGCTCGCTCAGCAGATTCTGATTAATCCAGCTCAGGCTACCAAAAATAACGCCGCCAAGCGTAATATGTGCCTTGGTATGGGTGTCATCGTTGCCGTGCAAACCGGCGAGGATGAGATTTCGAATCTTGAGATTCCGGTGACCGCGGGCGAAGTCAAGCGAGACTCCGGCCTGTATCGGTCGTATCGGAACGTTGCGGAACAGATTAAGGAAGCCTTCGACGCCATGGGGTGTTCGGAGAAATGATGCCCGCAGCATCAGGCGGTTGAGGAGCCTTGCCCATGTCGAGCGAACCATATGCGATTCCGCCCAAAGATCGCGCCTTTGAGGGCATTCTTTGGTATATCAAACACTATGACTTACAGGGTGGCGATCGGTTGCCTGCCGAGCGCGTGCTCTGCGAAGAGCTGGGCGTATCACGCACGGCGCTTCGTGCTGCCATCACGCGTCTTATATCGTGCGGAACCCTGGAAAGCCGCCGTGGTTCGGGCACCTATGTGTGCCCGCCCAAACCGCTGAACATTTTCCAGGAAACGTGGAACTATACCCAGGCCGTCGAGAGGGTCGGCTCAAAGTCCACCGCACGCCTGATATGGTCAAAGGTCGTGTATGCCGATATCGATTTGGCTCAAAAGGCGCAGATCGATCTGGGTATGCCGCTCTTCTGCATTCGACGCGTTCGCGTGGTCAATGGATCCCCCGCATCGATCGAGACGGCATACGTCAATCTGTCTTTATGTCCCTCGCTTCCCGATCACGATTTTGAGCAAGAGAGCCTCTATGACGTTTTGCTCAAAGAGGGCAATGTCCATGTGACGCACGGCAAGGAGCATATTTCCATCAGCCGCCTGAACGCCGACGAGGCCAAGCTGCTGGATGCCCAGGAGGGCACGCCAGTGTTTTACAAGGCGTCTCACGAACGCGACGAGAACGACGGCTTTGTCGAGTATTGCAAGTCCGTGATTCTGCCGACAAAGTATCGCTTTGCCGATAACGGCGAGGCGGACGGCGTTGCAACGAAGGTGGGTGTCGAATGGCTGAAGCGGTAGGGGACCTGCCGGTCTACAAACAAATCCGCCGCTGTATTGCGGAGCGAATCGAGCGCGGCGACTATCCGACGGGTTCGATGATTCCGTCCGAAAATGAACTGGCCGAGGAGTTTGGCACCACGCGTCTGACAATTCGTAGCGCCATGGACGAGCTGGTCAAGAGCGGTCAGATTCGTCGCGTGCAGGGCAAGGGCGCCTTTGTGGGGCATAAGTGGTTTGATGAGCACGTTCGCAAAGGCGGTTTTCGCCAGACGGTTTTGGCCTCGGGCGCGACGCCATCGGTACGCATCCTCGCGCGTTCCAAACGCTATGCCGGCCTGTACTATGCCGACCTGTTTGGTATCGCCGAGGACGATCTGCTTTACTCGGTGCGCCGTCTTAACTGCATCGATGGCGAGCCCGTGTCGATCGAGATGACGCTGATTCCGTGCCTGCTGTTCCCGGGTATCGAGGATGTCGATATTTCGGTTTTCAGTCTGTACGAAACCTATGACATGTTGGGTCGAAAGCCGGATAAATCGATTGAGAAGCTCGATATCGAGGCTTTGGGCGCACGCGATGCGAGCCTGCTCAATCTTGAGCCAGGAGATCTGGCGCTTGTGCTGGAATGCTTGACTTACGATGCGAGCGGACAGGTCATCGAGTACGCCAAATCCTTTACTCGCGGCGATGCCGGCGGTTATGCCTACAACTATTAGTATCTAGAACGTCCTTGCGCACGGCGAGGACGCTCGTTTTTTTAGGACATGTGCCGCTCGACCGATGAACGGCCAAAACTGACCGTCTACCGAGAGAGGAGGATTAAATCGAAAAATCGGTATTAAAAACGGCTAACCTGTAATCGTTCACTGGTATTAAGAACCTTTGAATTGTTGAGCTTGGGGCCAAGATGTCCACAAGGTTAAGCGGTGCGACGGGGCGGCAAGCCCGTTCATTCCGTGCGACAATTCAAACTGCTCGTGAAAGGAGCGGGAATGAAGGAGACCGAGAAGATCGAGATCATGCACTTCGACCAGGAGGGCTACCTCGAGGACGGCAGGAACGTCTACGAGGCCGGCAAGAAGATGACCGCCCTGGCCGACCGCGTGCACGAGGAGGGCTACGACGCCGTCTTCCTGATGGGCGTCGGCGGCACCTGGGACGAGTTCATGCAGCTCGAGTACCTCATGAACAAGTTCGGCGACCGCGACCTCGAGGTCTACCTGATCCACGCCGCCGAGTGGAACGTCATGGGCCACAAGCGCATGACCGACAGGTCCGTCGTGCTGACCGCCTCCGAGTCCGGCACCACCCCCGAGGTGCTCGAGGCCGTCGGCAAGATGAGGGAGATGGGCGTGCGCGTCTTCGCCATGACCAACCCCGAGGGCAAGATCGGGCAGGCCGTGGGCGCCGAGAACTGCGTCATGATGGCCTCCGACCACGGCGCCGGCGGCTGCGAGAAGGGCTACTACCTCGCCGACTGCTTCGGCCTGCGCCTGCTCAACCGCCGCGGCTGCTTCCCCAAGTTCGACCTGTTCATCGAGCAGACGAAGGACGTCTGGAAGGACATGCTCGACATCCGCAAGCGCTTCGAGCCGCGCGCCGAGGAGCTCGCCAGGAAGTACGCGCTGGCCGACTACACCATGTTCATCGGCTCGGGGGCCCTCTGGGGCGAGACCATCCTGTACTCCATGTGCCTGCTCGAGGAGATGCAGTGGAAGCGCATCAGCCACATCACCTCGCACGACTTCTTCCACGGCACGCTCGAGCTGCTCGAGCCCGGCGTCCCGGTGTTCCTGTTCATGGGCGAGGACGAGTGCCGCGCCCTCGACGAGCGCGTCCGCGCCTTCCTCACCAGCGGCGTGACCGGCGACGAGGACTACGTCATCATCGACACCGCCGAGTACGCGATCCCGGGCCTGGACGACGACTTCCGCGTCATCGTGTCGCCGTGGATCCTGTCCGTGCTGACCACCGACCGCCTCTCGCGCAACTACGAGCTGGTCACCAAGCACAACCTCAAGTACCGCCGCTACTACCACCAGTTCGACTACTAATTTCATTTGGGGGAAACCGCAATGAGGCAATACATCTTCGCCAGCCACGCGCATTTTGCGACCGGCATCAAGGAGAGCACCGAGCTGCTCTCGGGCGCGCGCGATAACGTCCACGACCTGTCGATGTTTGTCGACGGCCGCACCGACGTCGCCGAGGAGGCCGCCAAGCTCCTGGCGACCTTTGACCCCGCCGACGACGTAATCGTGTGCACCGACCTGTTTGGCGGCAGCGTCAACAACGAGTTCACCAAGATCGTCCAGACGCGCCCCAACACCTACCTGGTTCCCAACATGAATCGGCCGCTGCTGACCCAGCTGCTCTTTCCGGACCAGGAGGCTCCCGCCGATCAGGTTATCCGCGAGATCCTCGCGGCTGACGACACGCGCGTCAAGTTTGTCAACGACCTGCTGACCGATGCGGATGACGAGGAAGAGTTCTAGTCACCGCCTGCTATTAATGGGGCCGGGTTTCCGGCATGAGACCTTTGGGGGTCAATCATGATTCAACTGCTTCGCGTCGACCATCGTCTGCTTCATGGCCAGGTGGCCGTCTCTTGGGTCCAGGGCTTGGGCTCTGACTGCATCTTCTGCGTTGGCGACAAGGTTGCCAACGATCCCGTCTGGAAGACTACGCTCAAGATGGGAAAGCCGGCCAACGTCAAGCTCGTCATCAAGGACATGGAGCACGCCATCGAGGCCATCAACTCCGGTGTTACCGATAAGTACAAGATGATCATCTGCGTCGCCAGCATCGCCGAGGCCAAGCAGCTTGTCGACGGCTGCCCGCAGATCACCTCCATCAACCTGGGCAACACCAAGTCCAAGGACGAGCAGCGTCCCGATGCCCGTAAGATCTCCCGCCAGATCTTTGTGACTGCTGCCGAGGAAGAGGACATTCGTGAGCTCGTCGGCCGCGGTGTCGAGGTCGAGATTCGCGCTCTGGCCGACGACCCCAAGGTCGATGCCCTAAGCGCCCTCTAATTGGGAACCACGGGCGGCGCGCACGGCGCCGCCCCTATTCGTGGGCGTACCGGATAAACGCTTTACCCGTTACCCCCATCTACCGTTCACCGGGAGTACACGCCCGTTGAGCGATTGGTATTAAATAGTTTTCTCATGACTATATAATTGGTATCAAATCATTTGTACCTGGCATGGGTGTTCGCAGCACACCAGGTACGCTTCGAGCCGTGTGATCGAACTCCCGGAATTGATATCAACAACGCGCGCGACGGGTGTGACGACGGTTCGATATTCCTTATTGGGAGGAATTATGCTTGTCCAAGCAATCCTCGTCGGCTTAGTCGGAGCGTTTGGATGCCTCGACTACCAGCTCGGCACCCTCTACGCGTTCCGCCCCATCGTCCTGTGCCCGCTCGTGGGCCTGGTGCTGGGGGACCTGCAGTCCGGCCTCGCGATCGGTGCGAGTCTGGAGCTGCTGTTCATGGGCTCGATCTCCATCGGCGCCTACGTGCCGCCTGATGAGACGATTGGCGGCGTGCTCGCCTGCGCCTTCGCTATTCAGCTGGGTCAGAGCACCGAGGCCGCTATCGCGCTCGCGATGCCCATCGCCACTCTGTGCTTGGCCATTAAGAACGTCGTCAACGCCGGTATGCCCCTTCTGGTCGACCGTGCCGACGTCTTTGCCAGCAAGGGTAACCTCAAGGGTATCTACGCTATGCACTGGATTATCGGTCTCGTGATTGTCGTCCTGGCCTTTATCCTGTGCTCGGTCTCCTTCTATCTGGGTGCCGACGCCGTTCAGGGCCTGCTCGACTTCATCCCGCCCTTTGTGATTGACGGTTGCGGCGTGGCCGCCAACATCCTGCCGGCCATGGGCTTCGCCATGCTCGGCCGTCTGGTGCTTACCAAGCAGCTCGTGCCGTTCTACTTCCTGGGCTTCCTGCTGTGCTCCTATGCCAACGTGCCCGTCCTCGGCGTCGCCCTGATCGCAATCATCATCGGCATCGACAAGTACGACCTGCTGGGCCTTGGTGGCGCCCAGTCCCAGCTTTCTGTGGAAGGGGATGAGGACGATGACTTCTAATTCCGAGAACCAGATTACTCGCTCCGACCTCATTAAGAGCGCCGTGAACACCGGCGCCCTGGGCATGGAATTCTCCTGGACCTACTACAAGCAGATGAACATTGCCTTCTGCCTGATGGTCGCCAACATGCTCAAGAAGATCTATGCCGGCCGTCCCGATGATTACGCCGAGGCCTTGCACCGTCACAGCGCATTCTTCAACATCACCCCGCAGCTCGCTCCCTTCGTGGGTGGCATCGCGATGGCCATGGAAGAAAAGGTCGCTCGTGGCGAGGTTGAGCCCGAGAGCGTCAACGACGTCAAGGCCGCCCTCATGGGCCCGCTGTCCGGCATCGGCGACTCCATCTTCCTGTCGACGCTGCGCGTGGTCGCCGCCGCGGTGGGCATCAGCCTGTGCCAGGCCGGCAACCCCTTCGGCCCCATCGCCTTCCTGCTCATCTACAACGTCCCCGGCTTCGCGCTGCGCATCTGGGGCGCCGTCAAGGGCTACGAGCTGGGCGTGGGCTTCCTGGACGAGGCCCAGAGGACCGGCCTCATGCAGAAGATCATGACCTGCGTGGGCATCGTGGGCGTCATGGTCGTGGGCGCCATGTGCAAGGACATGTTCTGGGCCAGCATCCCGGTGGCCATCGGCTCGGGCGAGGACGCCCAGACCCTCCAGGACATCCTGGACGGCATCATGCCCGGCATGCTCGGCATGATCGCCTTCTGGCTGTACTACTGGCTGCTGTCCAAGAAGATCAACCCCATGGTGCTGATCGTGGCCACCATGGTCGTGGGCATCATCGGCGCGTTCTTCGGCGTGCTGGCGTAGGTTCCTGCGTTTTATTCTGCCCCCAAGGGAAACGGCGACCCGTTGCGGTCGCCGTTTTTTATTACCGAAAGCTAGCTGGAGGTGCTTCGTGATTCGATCTGACAATCCACCCGATAATGGCGTGAGCGGGGCGATGTATCTATTTGGCACGGCGCTCTTGTGGAGTTTTATCGGCATCCTCGTTCGCGCCAATTCGCAGTCAGCTCTTTTGATCGGTGCCGTCACGGCAATATTTATGGCGCTCTTTATCCTGCTCGTCGGCAGGCCCGTCCTCCGCGTCAGCCGTCTTATTGTCCTTGTGGCCGTCTGCAACTTCGTGACGGGCACCACGTTTAACTTTGCCAACCAGCTCACGACGGTCGGCAACGCGATCGTTCTGCAGTACACCTCGATGATTTTCGTTATCGTGTATCAATCGCTCGCAACTCGTACGTTGCCCTCGCCTGCAAAGATTGCCTCCGTGGTGGTTGCTTTTACGGGTATGGGACTTTTCTTTTTAGGTGATTTGAGTGCCGAGGGCATGCTCGGCAACCTGCTTGCCGTCATTTCGGGCGCCACCTTTGGGCTGTGTTTCTTTTTGAACTCTCGCCCCGATGCGTCGCCCATGGTGTCCTCGCTCATCTCCTGCGGCATCTCGATACTGCCGATCGTCTATTTTGCCGGCGACCTAGGCTCCGTAAAACCCTTTGAGTGGGGGCTTATGCTGGTGCACGGCCT
>CALBBA010000268.1 GCA_937926755.1 uncultured Collinsella sp. | reverse complement strand
GCTGCTTTCTGATGATTTCGAGGCCGACAAACTGAATCGGATGCTTGCCATATTGGGGTTAGACAAAATGATTGGCTCTGTTAGACCAACATTGACATTTTTGTAAGGGGTGTGACCAAAATCGGTCACACCCCGTTTTCATTCCAAGGATTTTAGATTCCCAAGCTAGTCTTTACTAAATCCTTAAATTTGTCCCACCCTAGGCCGTTTTGTGATTCCACAGCACCCAGGTCAATCCACCGTCTCGTACTGGGCGATTCCACTTTCAGCTGGTCCAATGAGCTCAACGAGAGATCTATGACGGTCCAGCAATCGCCAACGGATGCCTTAAGCACTTTTTGGTGGCTTTTCTCTGCTTCTCCCGCTCGGTTATGCACGTTGGCCCTATCTCGCCCTCCTTTAATTTCAATCGCGACCTTTGTAATTACCCCAGACCCTACAGATTCTTTGATAACTACATCTGGATCGGCTGAAAAGGAGACAGTTACAGCTCGGGAGGATTTGTTGTAAAAGGTAAAAGAGCCTTCGTCCTCTTTGATTCCTACACCGCTTTCCAGCACGATGGCTTTTATTGCACCGTAGACCTTAGACGTTGCGGATATTCCAATGGTGTTACGCCATGCACCATCAGCTTGTGCGCCAAAGGTTAATAATGGAAGATGTTTAATGTCATCCTGAAGTACAGGTTCGTCCAGAGAGAGCACGAGTTCACAAGCCCTCTCGTTAAGAGCGAGGCATAAACTCGGAAGTCCGTCTATCAAGTCGGCAGGAATTACCAGCCTCTCTTCGAGACACTTATATCTGCTTAGACCGGTACTGCTTGCATAGAAGCGCTTCTGACTGAAGCCAAGTAGCATCCTATAGTAAGCAAGTAGTCCCGGAGATTGCCTTAATAATAGTGGAGTTGCAAAAACGTCCTCATCTCTTATCGAGGTTCCCATTAGCCGCTTCAACCCCTTTTCGGGCGCGTATTCCGCGAGTTCCCTGCGAAGGTCTACCGGACTTATGTTTTGACAAGCCTGAATCAAGGCTTCCCTCATGTGTCCCGATTTGAATTTGTCGAAATAGCCTGCTACGAAAACCTGTCTGTTTACTGCCGGCATATTGAAGTTGAAAGTCATCTTGTCACCCGCTTCGTCTTTAGTCCCAAGTGTTGTAGGCGGGTATTGGCAATTTCAATGTAGTCTGGATTCAATTCAGTGCCAACAAATTTCCTACCGAGTTTTGAGGCAACGGCCGCCGTCGTTCCCGATCCAAGAAAGGGGTCTAGAACCACATCATCTTCGCTTGTGGCTATTTTTAGGCACCTTTCGACAAGCTCCTCCGGAAACGTAGCAAAATGTCCACGTGCATATGGATTCGGTCTAGTCTTTATCGTCCATACATCACGAAGGCGCCTTCCGTTGGGGCCTTTAACCGCCTCTACGTCGTACTTGTATTTAGGTGACTTCGAAAGCAGAAATAACTGTTCATGTTCCCTTGTTACTCGATCTCGCACACTTTCGGGCTGAGCATTCGGCTTCTGCCATATAATTTCCGACCTTAGATACCAGCCGCTTTCCTGAAGGGCAAAAGCCAGCCTCCACGGGAGGCCAATCAGTTCTTTTTCCTTAAGACCGGCAGGTGTTTTCGGTCTTTTCGACATTGCTCTTGCAGGATTTTTCTTATCCGGGGCTCGCCAACCGCGGTTGCCTGACGTATATGAATCTCCGATATTCAGCCAGAGCGTGCCATCGTCTCTCAAAACACGTTTAACTTGTAAAAAGACAGCGTTGAGTTCCTCGATATAGGAGTACATCGATTCGGTTAGTCCTATTTGCCCATCGATACCGTAGTCTCGCAAACTCCAATAAGGAGGGGATGTTACGACGCACTGCACGGACTGTTCGTCTAACAGCTCAAGAGTTTTCCTGACATCACCGGGCAAGACCATCCCAGCCACTTCAGGCGAATCGCCGTAGTATTCAAGCAAATCACATGATCCGTCGAGGATTATCTCCATAGGCGCAAAGCTCCCATCTGCTTTCTCTCGGACTTGCTCCGCCACGGCTATTCCTCACTCCGCTTCGCTGCGACCTTCATCTCGAATGGCATCCCGCCCTCGCGGACGAGCGCCCTGAGAAACGCATTGACGGCGGTGGACATGGACAGCCCGAGCTCGTCCAGGATGACTGTGGCCTCTTTCTTGACCTCCGGTTCGATGCGGATCGTCGTGGCCGGTATGTTCGACGGCATGGTTGTACCTTTCCTCGTATATCACGGTGCAACTATTTTATCGTCTCTATGCGGCGGATGCGACCCAGTAGTCCATATAGGGCGGCAGGACGTTGAACATGTCGCGGATACGGCTCCTGCATACGCCGTTCGCAAGCTGTCGCGCGACCGTGCGCCCGGCAGTGCCGGAGTCGGCCGCCATGAAGGTTCGGCACCACTTAAACCAAGCGAGGTAAGCATCGAGATGCTTCGTTGACACGCCCTTAAACGGCTCCATGAAGGCATCGAGGAGCGAATGGACGGTGTTAATCCGGTTGATGGTCCCCTCGGAGCGGTCCTTGGAATCGTATGCCGCGTGTGCGGCGACCTCAAGCTCGGCGAGGACGTCGACATAGGCGGATGCCTTGTCCGTCGCCACGACCGAGCCGGACATGACGCGGCCCCTCAGCACGTCCATGGCGCGTTTCCTTGACAAGACACCCCGCCCCGAGACCTCGAAAAACGTCTCGTTCGAGTCGTTCACTCCGGTCATGACGCAGATCTGCTCGCGCGACAGGCCGCGCTTGTGCACCTGCTTGCCGCGATGGCGGGAGGCCCGCGGCATCGTGAACGACCCCTTCGTATGGTTGCCCTTGAACGACTCGGGGAAATAAGTCTCGTCGAGTTCGCAGCCACAGCCCCGCTCGACCTTGAACGAGGGCGAGTAGGCTGAAAGGCACTCAATCAATCTATGGCGCATGGTGTAGGCAGTCTTGAGGG
>CALBBA010000267.1 GCA_937926755.1 uncultured Collinsella sp. | reverse complement strand
GGGGGGGGGCCGTGCCGTCGGTGCCCGGCGGGGGCTGCGTGCAACAATCACCTGATCCGCGCCGGCGTGCGTACCTTTGCCGACATCGTGGTGGAGTGCGGCGACGCCGTGTCCCCGCACGACTTCGCGGCGCTGGTGGGTTACTCCGCGAGTGGCATCTATCCGTACAACGCGCATGCGTGCATCCGCGATCTGGCGGCACGTGGCGACCTGGACGTGACGGCCGAGCAAGGCATCGACAACTACAACAAGGCTGCGACGGCAGGTATCGTCTCCATCATGTCCAAGATGGGCATCTCCACGGTGCAGAGCTACCACTCCGCGCAGATCTTCGAGGCCGTGGGCTTTACCACCAAGTTCATCGATGCGTACTTCGCCGGCACGGTGAGCCGTGTGGGCGGTATGGGTGTCGAGGACGTTGAGCGCGAGCAAAACGAGCGCTACGACGCCGCGCTCGCTATCCTTAGGAGCCCGGCTCCCGATCAGCTGCCCACGCTGGGTCTGACCAAGTGGCGCCCGCTCGGCGGCGAGGATCACCTTATCGACCCGCAGACCGTCTACCTGCTGCAGACCGCCTGCCGCGAGGACAGCTACGACACCTTTAAGGAGTACAGCGCCCGCCTGCACCGCACCGGCCGTGCCGTGCGCCTGCGTGACCTGCTGGACTTTAATGCCAACGGTCGCACGCCGGTTTCGCTCGACGAGGTGGAGCCCGCGCTCAACATCGTCCGCCGCTTTAACACCGGCGCCATGTCGTACGGCTCCATCAGCAAGGAAGCACACGAGTGCATGGCCATCGCCATGAACCGCCTGCACGGCCGTTCCAACTCCGGCGAGGGCGGTGAGGATCCGCGTCGCGAGACCCCGCTGGCTAACGGTGATTCCAAGAACTCCGCGATCAAGCAGGTGGCAAGCGCGCGCTTTGGCGTGACGAGCCGCTACCTGTGCAGCGCCTTCGAGATTCAGATCAAGATGGCCCAGGGCGCCAAGCCCGGCGAGGGCGGCCACCTGCCCGGCAAGAAGGTCTACCCCTGGATCGCCGAGGTCCGTCAGTCCACGCCCGGCATCGGCCTGATCTCGCCTCCGCCGCACCACGACATCTACTCCATCGAGGACCTGGCGGAGCTTATCTTCGATCTTAAGAACGCCAACCCCGGCGCACGCGTGTCGGTCAAGCTGGTCAGCGAGGCCGGCGTCGGCACCATCGCCACCGGTGTGGCCAAGGGCGCTGCCGACAAGATCTTGATCAGCGGCCACAACGGCGGCTCCGGTGCTGCGGCGCGCGATTCGATCTGGCACGCCGGTCTGCCGCTGGAGCTTGGCCTTGCCGAGGCCCAGCAGACGCTGCTGCAAAACGGCCTGCGCTCACGCGTGGTGCTCGAGGCCGATGGCAAGCTCATGGACGGCACCGATGTTGCCGTCGCCTGCCTGCTGGGTGCCGAGGAGTTTGGCTTTGCGACCATGCCGCTCATCTCCATGGGCTGCCTCATGCAGCGCGACTGCCAGCAGGATACCTGCCCGGCCGGCATCGCTACGCAAAACTGCCGCCTGCGTCACGGCTTCCGCGGCAAGCCCGAGCACGTCGAGCACTTTATGCTCTTTGTTGCCGAGCAGCTGCGTGAGGTCATGGCGAGCCTGGGCTTCCGCACCGTCGACGAGATGGTCGGCCATCCCGAGTGCTTGCGCCAGATTGAGGTCCCGGGCAACCGCAAGGCCAACCTGCTCGATCTGTCGCCCGTGCTGGCGAGCGCGACCTGTGAGTTTGGTGCCCATATCCCGGGTGCCGACGGCCGTCACTTCCTGCCCCAGATGGCTGCGGACAGCGAGCTCGACAAGACGCTCGACTCCACGTTGTTTGTGCCCTATACGGCCGATGCCCGTGCGCACCTGCGTCCGATTCGCTTTCGCGCCGATATCGCCAACGTCAACCGCTGCGTGGGCACCATCTTGGGCAACGCGGTGACCAAGGCGCATCCCGAGGGCCTGCCCGCCGGCTCCATCACCATCGATTGCGATGGTTCGGCCGGTCAGAGCTTTGGCGCCTTCCTGCCGCGCGGCATTACGCTCAACGTGTGCGGCGACGCCAACGACTACTTTGGCAAGGGCCTTTCGGGCGGCGAGGTGTCGGTGCGCCCCAACCCGCATGCGACCTACAAGTTCGACGAGAACATCATCGTGGGCAACGTTGCGTTCTTTGGCGCTACGAGCGGCCGCGGCTTCATTAACGGCCTGGCCGGCCAGCGCTTTGGCGTACGCAACTCCGGTGCCACGGTGGTGGTCGAGGGCTGCGGCAACCATGGCTGCGAGTACATGACGGGCGGTCTGGCGCTCATCTTGGGCGAGGTCGGACAGAACTTCGCTGCTGGCATGACGGGCGGCGTGGCTTACGTCTTTGACCAGTACGGCACCCTCGATGCCCGTGTGAACCACGAGAGCGTTGAGCTCAAGGCCCCGACGGCCGGTGAGCTGGCACAGATTCGCGAGCTCATCCAGGAGCACGTGGACGCGACGCAGAGCCCGCGCGGCATTAAGCTGCTCTACAGCTTTGAGACGATGAGCAAGCACTTTGTGAAGGTCATTCCGACCGAGTACGAGCGCGTGCTGGCGATTGTCGCCGCCGCCGAGGCCGTCGGCAAGACGCATGCGCAGGCCGAGGAGCTGGCGTTTGACATTGTGACCGGTCGCGCCGACGCCGCTGATGTCGCTCGCTTTGATGTGGCGGGTGGTGTCGCTGGCGCTGTGCCCGCCGCCGCCAGCTCTGTTGCTTCGACCAAGAAGGAGGCGTAAGTGCCATGGGTAAGCCCGGTGCTTTTCTTGATATCGATCGCGTGACCCACGAGCTGCGCCCCGTGGAGGAGCGCAGCCGCGATTTCGATCCGCTGTACGTGGAGCTCGACGACGATGCGCGCCGTGCCCAGGCGAGCCGCTGCATGATGTGCGGTGTGGCGTTTTGCCAAATGGGCGCGAGCTTTGGCAAGGCGCGTCCGAGTGGCTGCCCACTGCACAATCTGATTCCCGAGTGGAACGAGCTGGTGTACCGCGGCCGCTGGGATGAGGCTGCCGAGCGCCTGTCGCTCACCTCGCCCATGCCTGAGTTCACGAGCCGCGTGTGCCCGGCACTGTGCGAGGCCGCGTGCAACCTGGGTTCGGTTGACGGCCAGCCCACGACGATTCACGACAACGAGCGCGCGATCAGCGACCATGAGTGGGCAAATGGCGGTCCGCGCCGCTTTGAGCCGGCGGGGGAGGGCGCACCCACGGTTGCCGTGGTGGGCTCCGGTCCTGCTGGTCTGGTGGCAGCATGGGAGCTTGCACGTCGCGGTGCCTGTGTGACGGTATTTGAGCGTGATGACCGCCCGGGCGGCCTGCTCATGTACGGCATTCCCAACATGAAGCTCGAGAAGTCTGTGGTCGAGCGCCGTGTATCGCTCATGCGTGAGCTGGGCATTGTGTTTGAGCTTGGCGCCGACGTTAGCGATCCCAAGGTTACCGCCAGGCTCGACGACTTTGACGCCGTCGTGGTGGCTGCCGGCGCTCGTGCCCCGCGTGGGCTTTCGGCTGCGAATATTGATGCCTCGGGCGTGGTGTATGCCGTGGACTATCTGACGGCTTCGACTGTGTCGGTGCTCGATGGCGGCGAGCCTGCGGTGAATGCGCGCGGCTTGGACGTTGTGGTCATTGGCGGTGGCGATACCGGCAACGACTGCGTGGGTACCGCGGTGCGTCAGGGCGCGCGCAGCGTGCGCCAGTTTGAGTTCTTGCCGGCGGCACCCGATAAGCGTACGGCGAGCAACCCCTGGCCGCAGTGGCCTAATGTGAAGAAGACCGACTACGGCCAGCAGGAGGCTATCGCTGCGATGGGTGGCGAGATGCGTGCCTGGGGCGTTGATACGCTCGAGGTGCTGCTGGACAAGAAGGGTGCGGCTGCGGGTCTGCGCGTGGTCGATCTGGACTGGTCGGCGGGAAAGCCCGAGCGCATCGCGGGCTCCGAGCACGAGGTGCCGGCGCAGCTGGTGCTCATCGCTTGCGGCTTTACGGGTCCTGAGCATGGCGTGCTCGACGCGGTGGGCGTGCCCGTTGCCACCACTGGTCGTCCGCTGCCTGTGATGGCTGCCGAGGGCTCGCATCTTGCAGCGCGTGTCGACGGCGTCGCCGCGGATGCCGCGCCGGTGTATGTTGCCGGTGACGCTCGTAACGGCAGCTCGCTCGTGGTGAACGCCATGGCCGACGCCCTGGCCTGCGCTGTCGAAGTCGCCGAGGCGCTGGAGCTGTAAAGTAGTCATTTAAGAACGTCCCCAATGACTAGTCATTGGGGACGTTCTTTTTTGTCTAGTCGTTGGGGGACACTCTTCGCGGGGCGCCTGTTCGTTTGTCGACGTGTGAGCGTTCATTCGCCGGCGTTTGCGCCTGTGGTGCTCTGCTGTTTTTGTGGTGGCAGCGGGTGTTTGGATCAAAATGGCGGGTCGGCTGTCTATATCTACCTGCCCTTTCTTTGCGGTTCGTATATTCGGTCAAGTGTCCCGTCAAGTGTTTGGTCAGCATCTGGTTTGCAGCCGGAGGCCTATTTTGCCCGTGCTGGTCGTGGCTGCCCGCCCTCCTCGTAAGCTCAAATTGAGGTCCATCAGTTTGAGGAGGATGCCATGACTGACCACGTTTTAGACCGGGCGCATCTGGCCGAAGCCGTCGGCAACGATATTGCCGACATGGCCCATTTTTGGATGCTGCGGAAGTTCCAGTTTTTGGAGCCGGCGCGCGAACAGTTCGAGATCATTGTCGACCCGTGGCTCAGCTATTGCACCGAGCCTTCGCAAAACGAAATCATGGCCTACAACATGGCATTTACCGATTGGCTGCTCTTCGAGCGCCCCTATCGCCATGGCAAAACGCTGCTCGAGCTATATGTTGACGAGCCGCCGGCATCGCTTTCGCCTGCCTCGCTCAAGCGGCTCGAGCGGGTACGCGACACGCAGTATTTCTCGCGCTTTGGCATTTTGGACAAGAATCCTGCGTCCGGCATGGTCGTGCTGAAGGACACGCGCACCGATCATCGCTTTGATGTCTACGACCCGCATATCGTGCAGAAGGAGCATTGGAACGACGGCGCGATTGCGGTGCGCCTCGCCTGCGTCGACGATGTCTGGCTTACGGCGGGACAGCTCTACCTGTATGACATCGCGCGCCTGAACGACACGGCGGTCGACGGACCGGGTGCGGTGCATCCCGAGGATCTGCAGGACGGCTTTGACACCTCGTGCATCAGCTTCTTCTTGCGTCTGGTCCGCGACATCATGGGCGCCCAGGGGCGGTACGTAAAGTCCCTCAACATCTACGAACAGGAGTGGGAGTAGGGGATGGGTAGTTGTCGCCTGCCCTGCCTTTTGCCTTTTTGTCTCAATCTGTAACATCTACAGGCCAAAAATCGGTTTTCCTGTTACAGGTCGAGACAAAGAGGTGCAATGCTGCACGAATGTCTCGATCTGTAACGTTTGGCGGCCGCTTGTGCCCGTAACTGTTACAGGTCGAGACGTTTGTCGGCGGAGGCAACGGTGACGATGGTCCATTTGTCCGATGTGGTGGTGATGGAAGTGCCTAATACCGTTCTCAAACACAAACATACGACTCGTAACACGTTGGCGCGGAATAGGATGCTTGCCAGGCTCACGGAGGCGGCTGAACAAGGCGTGCTGCTTGTGACACACGACAATGCCGAGCTCATGTGGCTACGGCGTCATGTGGGAACCGATGATATTGCGGAGCCCGAGCCGTATTTGTTCTGTTTTCAACATGATTGGGATGCGCTGACGCCGACGGAGCGAGCGCTGCGGGCCATCAAAGGGCTTGCGGAGTTTCATCCCGATTGG
>CALBBA010000266.1 GCA_937926755.1 uncultured Collinsella sp. | reverse complement strand
ATCATAAAATCAACCACTCCTTACTTTTATACTCTACGGATATTGCGTTATACGGGTCAGATTTGAGCACACACACATAAATCGACCCGTATCCTCCAAGGAAGTTCGTCGCTTTTCACAAACTTTTCGGTCAACACCGTCCAGCCGCTTCCAGTGCAGCTCCCTTTTTGGCGCACTAGGCCATTATGTGATACTAATGCAGTATACACCTCAAAAGCCTTGCTGTCAAGCCATTTTTCGCATTTTGGCCCAATATTTTTGTCAAGCCCGCGATTTCATGGCACGCGCGGATGCGTGTAAGCTTTGCGCATTTTGGCTCTTGATTTTTGAGTTTTGCACGTTCTCGCCAAAAACACCCTTGTGCATTTTGTACACCTTGGCTCTTGATGCGTGCTCTCCCCTGCCCATGTAAAAAGCACCGCAGCTGCCCGCGGTGCCCTTACATACTCATTCTTCCAGATAATCCCGCAGTCGCTTTGCGCGGCTGGGATGGCGGAGCTTGCGCAGAGCCTTGGCCTCGATCTGCCGGATGCGTTCCCGGGTCACGTTGAATTCCTTTCCCAGCTCTTCCAGGGTGCGGGCCTGCCCGTCCTCCAGCCCGAAGCGCAGGGTCAGCACCCGCTCCTCCCGGGGTGTCAGGCTCTTGAGGACGTTTGCCAGCTCCCGCCGCAGCAGTTCCCGCCCGGCCTCGTCCACCGGAACGCCTGCTTCCTCATCCTGAATAAAATCCTCCAGGTGAGCATCCTCTTCCTCGCCCACCGGTGTTTCCAGGCTGATGGGGTCCTGCGCCAGCTGCAGCAGCTCCCGCACCCGGTCAGGCTCCATGTCCAGCCGGACGGCGATCTCTTCGGCTGTGGGTTCCCTGCCGTTTTTGCGCAAAAGCTCCCCTGTCGTCTTTTTCACCCGGTTGATGCTCTCCACCAGATGCACCGGGATGCGGATGGTGCGGGCCTGGTCGGCGATGGCGCGGGTGATGGCCTGACGGATCCACCACGTGGCGTACGTGGAGAACTTAAAGCCCTTCTGGTAGTCGAACTTCTCGACGGCGCGGATCAGACCGAGGTTGCCCTCCTGGATCAGGTCCAGGAACAGCATGCCGCGACCGACATAGCGCTTGGCGATGGAGACGACCAGACGCAAGTTTGCGCTGATAAGTGCCTGCTTGGCTTCGAGGCCCACGTTCTCAATGCGCGTAAGACGACGCATCTCGGCACGCGTGAGCTCGAGCTCGCCGGCATCGGCAGCCTCGAGCTTCTCGGTGGCCTCGAGACCGGCCTCGATCTTCATGGCCAGATCGACCTCTTCGGAGGCGGTCAGCAGGTCGACCTTGCCGATCTCCTTGAGGTACATACGGACCGGGTCGCCGGTCAGCATCACCGTGGAGGCATCGATGCCGCGCACGCGCGAACGCGAACGGGACGTGCGCACGGTGCGCTTCTTCTTGCTCTTGGAAGAACCCATCTCGGCATCGGCCTGACGGGCCATCTTGAACTCGTGATCGTCGAGCGAGCCGGAATCGTGCTCGTCGTCGTCATCGAAATCGTCGGTATCGGTATCGTTATCGTCATCGTCGACGTCCATGGGGGCGTCGTCGTTACCGCTCGCGGAGATAATCTGGATGCCGCTGTTGCGCAGCGCGGAATACACCGCGGTGAGCTGCTCGTCAGAAACATCGATATCCTTCAGGGCGACCTGAATCTCGTCCTCGGTTACCGAAGTCCTGTTTGAGCCGTTGCCCATGAGCTTTGCAACGTAGGATTCCAGCCCAGTACCCGTGCTCTCAGTCTTTTTTGGCACAGATTCTCCCTTCATAGTCCACAGGACTCAATACTTTAGCACACACATTGACGTCTATACCCAAAAAGAGGGCTGGATATAGGCGAGAATACGCTGGTTGACCACAACATCTAGGCTTGATCGGTGCCTGCGGCCTCCAGGCCGATCAAACGGAACGGGTCCGCCACGCCGCCGATCGACTTTTGCAGTTCGCGCTGACGCTGCGAGTCCTGCGCGGCCTGCACGGTCAGCGCACGACGGGCCTCATCATCGAGCGAACGGTCCTGGCGCAGCTTGGCCTGTGCGGCACGCATGCGACGCTTGATGGTGTAGAGCTCGAGCGTATCGAGCATAAACACGATGTTCGTCTCGGTGGGGTGCTTGCTCGTCGCCGAGATGCGCCCGGCACTCACAAGCGTTGCCGCATCGGGACACACTGAGCGCGCCGCATCCATGCAGGCTGCAGGATCGGTTCCCGGCGGCGTTGCCAGAACGGCCCATGCGATGGACTCGTGACGTGGGTCAACCCACTCGATGGAGCAGATGCGGTCGGCATACGTGCGGAACAGGTCGGGGTAGCTCGTGAGCATCGTCAACAGCTCGCGCTCCCCTGCCAAGGACTTGCGTTCAAGATCGGTAAGAACCATCGGCGCCGCCGCAGCCGGTGCGCCCGAACCATCAGCCGCAGGCACGGCGCCCATACCATCAGGCACATCGATTGGCGGCAAGTCGTCAACGACCTCCACTGGTGCAGCGCCATAGGCATCGAGCGGGACGTAGTCGTACGGTTCTTCCTCGACCGGCGCCGCTACGGCCGGAGTCGCGCCCGATGCCCAAGCACCACGAGATGTCCCCTGCGAACCAGACGACCGACCGCCCGCGCTACCAGATCGCTCAGCCTGCGCCCGCTGGCGTTCATAGTTCTGTTCGCGGCGGCGCTCCGCATCCTCGCGCTTGGCGACGTCGCGAAACACGCGGCCCGAGCTCGCGCGCACGGTCTCCAGATCCAAACCCAACAGATCGGCAATCTGAATAAAGTACGTATCGATCATGTAGCTATCGCGCAGCGGATAGATGAGCGTCAGCGCATCCTCGAGCGCCTTGGCGCGACCGCCCGGCGTGGTGATGTCGCTCGACTCCTGCAGCGAACGGTAGACAAAGTCCATGAGCGGCTCGGCCGCGTCGATGCGCGCCTGCAGCTCCTGGCCGCCGTGCGCCGTAATAAACTCCATAGGGTCGTTGCCGTCGGGCAGTACCACGCAGCGCAGGTCCATCGAATCCTGCTCGATAAACTGAATCGCGCGGCGGGCGGCCTTCTGGCCCGCGGCATCGCCATCGAACATATACACGATGCGCTTGGCAAAGCGGGTGAGCGTCTTTACATGATGCTCCGTGAGCGCGGTGCCCAGCGTGGCGACAACGTTTTTGATCCCCGCCTCCCAGCAGGCGATGCAATCGGTATAGCCCTCCACCACGATGGCGGTATCCTGCGCGACGATAAACTCCTTGGCCCAATTAAAACCGTAGAGGTTTCGCTTTTTATGAAACACGCTCGTCTCGGCGGTGTTGAGGTACTTAGGCTGGCCGTCGCCCATAATGCGACCGCCAAAGGCAATGTTGTGACCCTGCTCGTCAAAGATGGGAAACATCACGCGGTCGTAGAAGCGGTCGGCAAGCTGCCCGCGCCCGCGGCTCACGGCAACATTGGCGTCGATCATCTCCTGCGGGGTAAAACCCGCCTGGGACAGGTGCGACACCAGCGCGTTACGGCCTGGTGCAAAGCCCAGGCAGTAGCGGCGGCAGACGTCGCCACCCATGCCGCGGCTGGCAAAGTACTCGCGTGGACGGCCGTCCTTACCGCGCATAAGCATGGTGTGGTAGAACTGGGCGGTCTCGGCACACAGATCGTAGATGCGGGCACGCTTAGTACCGCGCTCGCGGCGATCTCCGGTGTCGTGCAGCTCAATACCTGCGCGATCGGCCAAATAACGGATTGACTCGGGAAAGCTCAGGTTCTCGCGCTTCATGATATAGGTGAAGACGTCGCCACCCTCGCCGCAGCCAAAGCAATGCCACACCTGCGTGGCGGGAATAATGTGGAAGGACGGCGTCTTTTCGCCATGGAAGGGGCAGCAGCCCCAAAACTCATGGCCGCGGGGCTTGAGCTCAACCGTTTCCTGCACGATGGCAACCAAGTCAGACGCAGCGCGTACCTGGTCTTTTTCCTCATCGCTAATCACGGATGCTCACCCCCTGATCGCCCAAGTTGTGACGAATATCTTCGATATTACCCTCGACGGTCGCGATCAACTCATCCAGCGAATCGAACACACGCGAGGGACGCAGCCAGCGCGTAAACGCCAGCGAAACGAAAGCGCCGTACAGGTCGCCCGTATAACCAATTAAGTTGGCCTCGAGATGCGCCGAAGCGGCATCGTCGGCATACGTCGGCGGCAGTCCGACGTTAACGGCAGCGGGCCACACGATGTCATTGACCAGCACCAGACCCTCATACACACCATCGGCAGGCACCTGAATGCCGTCGGGAACCTGCAGGTTTGCCGTGGGAAAGCCCATGCCAGAACCCTCGTGACGGCCGCGAATAACACCGCCGCGCACCATATACGGACGGCCGAGTAACTCAGCAGCAAGCTCCACATGGCCCTGTCCCAGCTCATGACGAATGCGGGTGGCGCAAATGGCCTCACCGCCCTCGCAAAGCAGGTCGTGACCATACACGTCAACGCCGTGCTCGGAACCCCAGGAGCGCATCTCGGCAACACCAGAAGCACCGCCACGACCCAGCCTAAAGTCACTGCCAACGCGAATCGAGCGAATGTCGACTACGCGTGACAGCAGTGCGAGAAAACCGACATGGTCGAGTGCCGCAACCTCAGGCGTAAAGGGAACGGCCACCACTGTATCGACCCCAGTCTGAGCCAAGGCATGCAGACGGTCGGCCGTCGTCATCAATTTTTGAGCGGGCGAAGGGCTCACCACAACGTCCGGGTCGGGATCGAAGGTAACCACGACCGCCTTACAGCCATGGGCACGGGCATCACGGACAAGCGCTTCGATGAGTTCCTGGTGTCCACGGTGAACGCCGTCGAACACGCCAATGGCAATCGATGCGGCACCCAAGTGCTCACACTCATCAAACGTATCGGCAGCAACGATGCGAGCCTCGTCCGACTCGCCCGCGAAAAAGACACGCGCGAGCTCGCGAGCGGACAACATCATCGAACACCGCCGACTGCCTGCGGAAACACGTGCTCCATGACAAAGCGGCCGCCCTCAATGCGGGCGAGCGCCTTGAGTCCCCCATCGAGCACCAACGCAAACGGCGCCTTCGAGGAATCGAAATCGGCAAGCGCACGCTCAACGGGAATGCGTCGGCCGCAGAGCAGGTCGTCGGCAAGATTGCCCGGCAAGTCAACACGCGTGGCGCCCAGGGCCGCAATGGGATCCAGGGCAAAGCCGGGCGCGGACTCGGGAGAAAGCTCCTCGACCGCATGACAGGCGCCAATGGAAACAACACCGGAGGCCGTGCGGCGCAGCGCGGAAATATGCGCGGCGCTATCGCAAGCGCGGCCCAGGTCGCGAGCGAGCGCACGGATATAGGTGCCCTTGCTCACCGAGAACGCCACGGTCCACACACACGTATCACCTTCGCCGCCCACGGCGATCAGGTCGGCGGCATAGACCTCGACGGGGCGCGGAGGTAGGTCCACCGCATTGCCCTCGCGAGCAGACTTGTAGGCGCGAACGCCATTGACCGAGATAGCCGAAAACGCCGGCGGCACCTGCATCTGCGGACCCAGCATGGCGGCCAAGTGCTCACGGGCAAAGGCAGGATCGCGCAGCTCGTTGCCAACAGCCACCGTGCGGACCGCCTCGCCCTCCGCATCATCGGTATTGGTCTCGGCGCCAAACGAAATGTCGGCGACATAGCTTTTGGTATCGAGGGTAAGCATGCCCAGCAGACGGGTGGCCTGGCCCACGCCCACCACCATGACACCGGATGCCATGGGGTCGAGCGTGCCGGCATGGCCGACGCGCCGCTCATGGAGGGCGCGTCGGCATTGCGAAACCACGTCATGGGACGTGCAGCCCACCGGCTTATCGACGGCGAGTAGCATATTCAATTGAGAAGGCGTTCGACGAGCCATGTACCATCCAATTAGTTAGAGCTCGACGGTCACCGAAGCGGGATCCTCCCCCACCAGCTCGGCCAGCATGGGAAGTGCCACGGCGAGCGTCTCGCGAATCGTTCCGTTGTTGGAGAAACCGGCGGCAGCATGATGCCCGCCACCGCCAAAGTTGGCAGCAATCTCGGACACATCGAGGTCGCCCTTGGAGCGCAGGTTGCCACGCACCTTGGTATCGCCCTCAATGCCCTTTAAGAACATGCAAACCTCGACGCCCATCACCGAACGCACCACATCGACCAGGCCGTCGCACTCGTCCGAGGTGACACCGCAGGCCTCAAGGTCGCTCTGGTAGGCATAGCTATACGCCACGCGCCCATGCGCGACCGTCTTAATGCGACCCATGACAATGGACTTGAGGTGCAAAAACTCAACGCGCATGCTCTGGTAGACCTCGAGTGCCACACGCGCCGGATCGGCACCGTGGGCAACCAGACGCGAGGCTGCATGGAACGCGGCGGCGTCGGCGTTTTGGTACTGAAAACGGCCGGTATCGGTCACCAAGCCGCACAGCAAGCAGGTCGCGACGCCATCACGTGCGACAATGCCGCAATTGTCCAAGAAACGGTCGATGATCATGGCGCAGGCCGCGGCATCGACGCGCCTCAGACTGAGCTCGGCAAACTCCTCGCGCGCCGGATGATGATCGAAGCACACCACATGCTTGGAGCGACGAAGCACCTCGGCAGAATTATTGAGGCGCTCGACGACCGGTACGTCCACCGAGATGAACAGGTCAGGATTGCCGGCGTACGCAGATGCCGGCACCAGGCGATCGGAGCCTTCCATAAAGCGGTAGATACGCGGAACCGGGTCATCGTCTGCCAGCAGCAGCGCAATGTCCTTGTTGGGGAAAAACTTCATGAGCGAAAGGCCCAGACCCAACACGGAGCCCAAGGCATCGCCATCGGGAGAAGTATGTCCCGAAATCGCAATGGAGGACGCACCCTCGATAAGCTCGAGGATGCGTCGCTGAATATCTGCAGACTCGCACGAGGCGAGGTCGGCGGAATTAGTCATCTAAAGCTGCCTCCTGGGCGGCATCCGCTATCGGATAGCCGTCCTCGTCCTTTTCGATCGCAAGCGTGGCGGGAACGTTTTCCAGCGCACGCGTGATGCGCTCGGCCTCATCGGTCGAGCGATCGATGCGAAAATCGAGCTCGGGCGTAACACGCCAATCGAGCGAGCGAGCCAACAGGCTGCGAATACGGCCCTTAGCGCTTGCGAGCGCCTCCATGACCTCGTCGTAGCGGCTCGCATCGCACGACACGAACACACGCGCGAACGAACGGTCCACCGCGACCTCGACCGCGGTCAAAGTAACCAGGTCGAGACGCGGATCGGAAACCTCAAAGAGCAGGATATAACCGAGCTTCTCGCGAAGCTGCTCGCCCAGTCGGCGGGTTGCCTGCGTTTGCTTCATAGCGCTACCCCCTACTCGGTACGGGCAACCTGGTCGATACGGTAACCCTCGATCTGGTCACCGGGCTTGATGTCCTGGAAGTTCTCCAGGCCAATACCGCCCTCGGAACCGCTCTTGAGGCTCTTGGCCTCGTCCTTGTAGTGGCGCATCGAGGCGATCTTGCCGTTGAAGACCACGATGCCGTCGCGCACCAGACGCACGGAATCGGTCGCGGCGATCTCGCCCTCCTCGACGCGGACACCGGCGGCGATACCGACTTTGGGCACCTTGAAGGTGTCCAGGACGGTCGCGGTACCCGTGGCGACCTCGACCTCGGTGGGCTTGAGCATGCCGATACGGGCGGCGTCGAGCTCCTCGAGGCACTTGTAGATGACGTCGTAGCAACGGATCTCGACGCCCTCGCGCTCGGCGGCGGAGCGAGCCTTACCGTCGGGACGGACGCCAAAGCCGATGATGATGGCGTTGGAGGCGTCGGCCAGGACGACGTCGGTCTCGTTGATGGCGCCAACGGCGGAGTGGATCGTGTTGATACGAACCTCGGACTGATCCATCTTGTCGAGCGAGTCCTGAAGAGCTTCGATGGAACCCTGGACGTCGGCCTTGATGATCAGGTTGAGCTCCTTGACCTCGGCGTCGGCGATGGTCTCGAAGAGGTTCTCGAGCGTGACGTGCTTGACGCGGCTCTGCTCCTCGATACGGGCCTTCAGCGAACGCTCGTCGGCCAGGGCGCGTGCCTCGCGCTCGTCCTCGAACACGCGGAACTCGTCGCCGGCGTTGGGCACGGACTGCAGGCCCAAAATCTCGACGGCGTCGGAGGGACCGGCCTCGGTGACGGCGCGGCCCTTGGGGTCGAGCATGGCGCGGACGCGGCCGTAGGTAAGGCCGGCGACCAGCGTATCGCCCACGTGCAGGGTACCGCGGGTCACGAGCACGGTAGCGACCGAGCCGCGGCCCTTGTCGAGCTTGGCCTCGAGGACGTTGCCGGAGGCAAAGGTGTCCGGGTTGGCCTTGAGCTCGAGCACGTCGGCCTGGAGCAGCACGGTCTCCAGAAGTTCGTCGATACCGATCTTCTGCTTAGCCGAGATGTTGACGAACATGTTCTGTCCGCCCCACTCCTCGGGGATGACTCCGTACTCGGTGAGCTCCTGACGCACACGGTCGGGGTTGGCGCCCGGCTTATCGATCTTGTTGACGGCGACGACGATGGGTACGCCGGCGGCCTTGGCGTGGTTGATCGACTCGACGGTCTTGGGCATGACGCCCTCGTCGGCCGCCACGACCAGACTGACGACGGCGGTCACCTTGGCGCCACGGGCACGCATAGCCGTAAAGGTGGCGTGGCCCGGGGTATCGATGAAGGTGATCTTGCGGTCGTTGATCATGACCCGCGAAGCGCCGATGGCCTGCGTAATGCCGCCCGCCTCGCCGGCAGCGACGCCGGTGTGACGGATGGCGTCGAGCAGCGACGTCTTGCCATGGTCGACGTGGCCCATGACGGTGACGACCGGGGCGCGCGGCTTGAGGTCGGCGGGATCGTCGTAGAACGAGAAGGTGTTCTCCTCCTCGGGGGTGATGATCTTGATCTGACGACCCAAGTCGTCGGCAACGAGCTCGACGAGGTCGTCGGACATGGACTGCGTCATCGTGAGCGGAGTACCCAGCAGGAACAGGCGCTTGATGATGTCGTTGGCCGGAACGTCGAGCGCCTCGGCAAGTTCCTGAACGGTAACGCCCTGGGAGACCTTGATGGCGTCGAGGTCCTCGGGGTTCACGCCCTGGGCCAGCGCCTCCTCTATCTTGCGCTCCTCCTGAGCCTTGGCAGCCTCGCGCTCGCGCTTCTCCTTGCGCTTCTTGCGGCGACCGGTGGACTCGCGAGAGGCCTCCTCGACGGCGGCACGAGCCTCCTCGAGCACCTTCTCGCGGCTGTACTCCTCGGCCTCGCGAGCCATGCGGCTGTAGTGGTCCTCTTCGTTGTTGTGACCGCCCTTGCGCTTCTTGCCCTTGCCCTGCTTGTCGGGGTTGGGGAAGTCCATGCCGGCAGCGACGTTGTTGCTGGCGTTGGTGCGATGGCTGTGCGGACGGCTCTCGGAGGCGTTGCGCTCGGAGTTGTTGTCGGAAGCGTTGCGATCGTTACGACGGCCACCGCGGCGGTCGTTGTTGCCGCCACGACGGTTACCGCGCTCGGCGGCGCGCTCGGCCTTGGCCTTGTCCTCGGCGTCCTTCTTCTCCTTGAGCACGGTCTCCTGTGCGGCGATCTGGTCGAGCAGCGAACGGAAACGCGAACCGGAGTCGGAAGCGGGAACGGCGCGGCGCTGGGCCTCGCGGGCAGCCTCCTCCTTCTCGCGGGCAAGGCGCTCCTGCTCGGCCTTCTTCTTGGCCTCGGCCTCGGCGCGGGCAGCCTCCTCGGCAGCCTGGGCTGCAGCAAACTGGCGACGCTCCTCCTCGCGGGCCTTCTCGGCGGCGATGCGCTCGCGCTCGGCCTCGGCGGCGCGAGCGGCCTCCTCGGCGGCAGCTGCCTGCTCCTCGGCCTGCTTGGCGGCCTCGACTTCCTGGGCGCGGGCCTCGATCACCGAGGCGAGCTGCTTGCGGACCATGGCGACATAAGCGTCCTCCAAGGTGGAGGAAGCGGACTTAGCGGGAATCTTCATATCGGCGAGATGACCCATCAGTTCCTTGGAGGTCATGCCGAACTCTTTGGCCAGGGTGGACACACGGACTTTTGCCATATGACTTCACCTACCCTTTCTGGCACCTTGGGTGCCTAGAGACTGAACGAGCGTGGGAGATGCGCCGGGACCTGCCCGGCGCGACCGCGCGCTAGATCAGGTCCTCCGCATCATCGAAGGCGTCGGTGTCGTGGACACCGCAGAATCGGGAGCCGGGACGAGCCTGGTTGCGGCACTGGATGCCGTCCTCGGACACGTACTCGCAGCGGCGGACGTCCTCGTCCTCCTCGTCACCGATCAGGTCG
>CALBBA010000265.1 GCA_937926755.1 uncultured Collinsella sp. | reverse complement strand
GAGTGCATCGAAGTCGAGGGCCAGCCGTTCTGCCTGGGCGTGCAATGGCACCCTGAGTACACGTGGAAGACGCTCGAGACCGACTTTAACCTGTGGAAGTCGTTTGTCGAGGCAGCGGCCAAGGTAAAGCAGGCCCGCTAGCTCGCGAACCGCACAAGTTAAAGCCTCCTAAGCCAGGAGGGGCGGACACCAGCACGGTGCCCGCCCCTCCTGTATTTGGTATGCTCGGTATGATTATTCCTCACAAACAATCAAAGAAATCTCGACCGCAATCGGTCGACGGTAAAGCAAATGGCAAAAATGCTTGCTACGTTTATTAGGCAGTCAATTAGAATCGAAATGCATTGACTATTCCCCAACGAGGTCACGCCGCAAATCCACATGAGCATCGAGGACGGAAGCGGAAGCATGGAATTGGCCCCGATCTGTATGTAGATCGCTACAACGTTGACAAGCAGCAGCATGCCAATCAGACCGAAGCCGGACCCAAAATAGGAAACAGCAATCACGCAAGAGACCACATATACAAGGCAGACGACACTCGCCAGAAGAAGTCGATAGCAAAAAATATTCAGGTTGAAATACTGCCGAGCATCCAAAACGATTACGCAGTTAAGACAGTACAAAACGACACTTGACAGGATAAACGCGCCCAAAAGGGCAAAAGAAGACAGCACCACTCGCGCAACGATGGCGCACACACGCTTCCCTCCCCGAGCCTCCGACAACCCCCACGGTTCCTCAATAAAGCCCGAACTGACAAAGCGCGGCACAATGCAAGCCGCGATGAACGGAAAGAACAATGCATGAGCCAACGGGGCCACGTTGAACAGCAGACCGCGAAAAACCTCTGCATTACCAAATAGAAGGACATCCTCCGCCGATAGCCGAAGCGTCGGGTCTGGGAAAAAGCCCAAGAAACTGTTCTCACGGAGACTACAGAACCACATCGGGAAAGAATTAAGCTGCAATACCACCATGTACGCATAAATTACCAGGAATAAGGCGTACGCCCATTTGCTCACATGCTTCAATTCTGACTGGAGAAGTCTTTTAATCTGACGAGCCATTGAGCACACCCCCAGCGCGAAAGCTCAAGAGAGCGTAAATCAATACCGATAGACAGCTGGCTGCCACGCCATATCCCAGAAGCGTCAGCTGCCCCATATCGCTATACCCAAGGGCACATCCGACTCCAAGGTACGGCCCCGGAAGGAAGAAGATCCATCGCAAGGATGATATAGGTGCCTGAAGGAAGGCTCCGTAGAGCGTCAAGCTCATGACAAATCCGACTATCACCACGGCCCCGCTCAATACAGTGCTGCCCGTTATCCGATAGATGGTCACCGTCTCCAGCGCAACCGATATCACCAATACGGCGTTGACTATCATTGCAGGCAAAAATACAGTTAGTATGTTGTGCGAGTAGTTATGCCCTCCACGTATTATGGCTATTGCAAAAAGAAGAAGGCAAAGCGCGCTATACGCTGCGCCAATTATTAAAGCAGACGAAAATGCATGGGCTAGAGCCCCATAAAAGCGGTTGAGACCTCTTGCCGAAGAAATTCGGTGCCCCTCTTTATAGCCATGCTCCTGTAAAAGCACCAGACAAACGATGAGTGGAACGAACAGGGATGTACCGGCAAAAGCGCTGCGCGCAAGGGACTCATCAGGCGCAGAAGGATCGATTGCATTCCAGAGGAAACCAATATCCTCCCCACAAACGCCATAGCCAAAGGCGAGCAACGTTGTTCCGTTTTTTAGAAAGATGCCGAAGAGAAGGCCGAACGCCAGCATAAGCGCAAGACCAAACTTCGCCGGAAATATCCTGTGCAAACGCATCATATCTGCCTTTATGGGATGGATCGCCCGCTTCATAGCGAGACTGCCTTCATCAAGCGCCTGTAATACTCTTTTAGGGACGACGCCTCATCCCTTATGACATCCATCGATTCCTTTTTCAGCAGTTCACCGTCATGAATAAACACGCAACTTGTTGCAACCGATGCCAACTCATCCAAATCATGACTAGAGATGAGCATGGTCTTACCCTGCTCTCGATTCAATCGACCGATAAGGGCCCATATACTCTCGATGCCCAACGGATCCAATCCATTTGCCGGCTCATCGAAAATTAGTACGTCGGTGTCGCCCAATAAAGCCGTAGCTATATCCAGTCGCCGTTTCATTCCCAGAGAAAAACTGCTCACGCTCTTTTTCTCATCGACGTCCAGCCCGACCAGGCCCAAGACGCGAGGAACCTCACGTTTCTCATCGAGCCCCCATTCCGCACATCGGATCCGAAGATTCTCAGCCGCACTGAGGGATTGGTATGCTCCGCAGGAATCTGGCACATAGCCGACACGCGTCCGCATCAAGCTCAGCTCTTTTTTCGACTTGCCTCCAAAGAGCTCCACGCTCCCCGACGATGGCTCACAGAGGCCCAGCACTATTTTAATAAGCGTGCTTTTGCCCGCCCCGTTTGCACCAACAAGGGCGCAAAGCTCAGACTGATCCACCTCGAAGGAAACGTCATGCAAAACGCGCCGTTTCCCGTAGCGCTTTGATACTTTTGATAGCTTTATCGCTGATGTGTTCATTGGCCTCCCGTTCTGCTTGATAGCAAAACCGCTCATATCGCTCCTTCTTTCCTTTATCGTTTTCCATAGTTGTTATTGTTTTTCGATAACTCGTATTTGTCAAGATAATCTAAAAGAAAGAACCCGTGTTAGACACGAGTCCCTTCACGCTGATATTTCGTTTTAGTTGTTCGCCTTAAGCTACTCGTCACTCAAAGCGACAGCGAAGACTGATGTCGGAAGCGACGCCTCGTTGCCTCCGCCATCCCGCATCTGTCTCACGACATTTTTCGCGCGCTCGACAATAAGCTCCTCAAGCTCTTTCTCGCTCACGCGCTGAATAATATCTCCCGGTTGACAATCAAGCTCATCACAGATATCGAGAAGCGTCTTGAGGCGAATAGCTTTTATCTTTCCGTTTCTAAGCTTTGAAATATTAGCCGGAGTATGCCCCGTGGCACGAATCAGATCAGAGCTGGTCTTTCCGGTCTTAAGCAGCTGCGTCTCAAGCTCGATGATGAGATAGCTCATGTTTCCTCCTACACAAGCTCGTCAGACTGCTCTTGGAGCAGCGAGGCATAACTCCAGATCGCCGAGATAAACAAACAGACAACTGCGCCGATAAACGACCCCGCATCAAAGGTAGCGCCTTGGCAAATCTCAATAACGAAGGAATGAGGCACGATGTAAAGCTCCAGTTCGCCAATGGTGAGATTGACCGATCCATAGGCACCAACAAGCGAAACCGCGGCGTTAACAGCAAAGGCAAGCGCGAGAACACGGATAAGCCGCACATGCGCCTTGGTAAAGGGCGAGACGCCCCGAGAGATGTTATGGCTGATTCCGCACAAAACGACAAGCGAAACACCCACGACGAGTGCCAGGCACAGCCCGCTTGGGATAACGATGCTCCCGCCATCGAGAAGCGTCACGACACCGAAAGAATCGACAGAAACAACGTTTGCAACCGCATACCAGATCACGTAAACAACCAACGCGGCAAAAGCAACGAGCATCCCTGCAAAAACGGCTGCCATGCAAAAACCAAGCTTCCTGATATTTTCGCCCGCCTTGGCCATACGCTGAACGCTGTTGGACATACACTCACCCTCATCGAATCTATCGTTATCCGAATAGTTTATCGAACAACGATATGGATTGCATGCGGAAAGCCCCGCCAGTGCGCATGGGCCATTCACTAATCAGAAGGGGTGAGAGTGGATTTTTGGACATGTATCGAACGAGCGTGGATAATCTCCCACTTTGAGGCCGCCACCGGGCCTAAAACGGGAGATTATCAACTCTCATAGTCATCAAAGCTCGCGAGCTCTTACTCGGCCGCCTCGCGCAAGGCCGACATCGTTGCCGCATATTGCTGCTGCAGCGCATGCATTCCCTCGCGAGCGCCGTCAACGGCATCGGCGCCGCGCAGCGCTTCGGTCACCACGACCGCCGGCTCGTACAGATTATCGAATCCCAGGTTCTGGCTCACGCCTTTGAGCGTATGCGCTGCCATAAACGCTGCCCTGGCGTCTCCTGCCGCCATGGCAGCCTCCAGCTTGTCCATGCTCTCGTCATCCAAAAACTTGAGGGCAAAGCGGGCAAGCATTTCCCCGCCCATCAGCCGAGCGCACGCGTCGTCATAATTAGCACCGATCTTCTCATATGCCTCACGCATGGAAATCATGGATTAAAAACTCCTTTGGTCAAACTAAATCGTGGGAAACGCGACGACGTCGGCGGGGCGTGCCAACGTCTCGGCAATTTGGTCTTGCACCTCGAGCAGGCAATCGAGCAGCAGCGGGTTAAAGGTGCCGCACTTACCGTCCAGGATCATCTGGATCGCCTCCTCGTGCGGGATAGCGTCCTTGTACACGCGCACGCTCGTCAGCGCATCGTACACGTCGGCCACCGAAACTACCTGCGCGGCGATGGGGATATCGTCGCCCTTAAGGCCGTCGGGATAACCCTTGCCGTCCCAGCGCTCGTGATGCCAACGCGCAATCTGGTACGCATATTCCATAAGCGCATTGCCGGCGTGATGGCTACCCAGCTCAAGTAGCATGTCGGCGCCGATCGTGGTATGCGTCTTCAAAATCTCGAACTCCTCGGGCGTAAGGCGCCCGGGTTTGTTGAGAATCGCATCGTCAATCGACATCTTGCCGATATCGTGCAGCGCCGAAGCCAGGGCAATCGTGGAGCGCTCCTCATTGTCGAGGGAGATGGTGCCACTACGCTGGACCAGACAGCCAAGCAACAGCTCGGTCAGCTTCTCGATGTTCGTAACGTGCCTGCCGCTCTCGCCGTTGCGAAGCTCCATGACGCCGGCCATGATGTCGATGAGCATGCGACTGTTCTTGACACGCTCGTTGTACTGCTGGGACAGCAGGTTCGTCAGGCGGCGCTGTTTGGCGTATAGGCGGATGGTGTTGCTTACGCGGCGGCGCACGACACGGGAGTCAAACGGGCGGTTGATATAGTCCGAGGCGCCCAGCTCGTACGCGCGCAGAACCATATCATCGGAATCTTCGCTCGAAATCATGATGACAGGCAGATTGTCGATACCCGATCGGCGCGACAGATCGGCCAGTACCTCAAAGCCGCTCGCGCCCGGCATGACAATGTCCAGCAGCACGAGCGACAACTCATCGCCATAACGGTCGACCATATCGAGCGCCGTACGACCGTTATCGGCCTCGAGGATGCAATACTCGTCCTTGAGCATCTCGCTGAGAATGGCTCGGTTCATCTCGGAGTCATCGACGATAAGCACCGAAGGCTTTTCGCTTTGGAAGGCCTCGATGGAATCGCCATCGGTCACGACCGTACCGGCTTTTGCCTTGGCACGGCTCAGTAACTGGACAGCGCGGCCAACGCCCTCATCGACCGTCTCGCCATGAATGCGAACGCCACCAACACATGCCGTCAAGCTCACGTGCTCATGGCCCGGAATAATCGTGGAATGGACGGCATCGGAAACCTGACGCAGACGACGGGTGAAGTCATCGGAGGGAATATTGGGCATGACGACCACAAACTTGTCGCAGCCATAGCGTACAAGCTCGTCAGTCGAACGAATTCCGCTGCGTATGGCTGTCGCCACAGCACCGAGCGCAAGGTCGCCGGCATGACGGCCACACGTATCGTTGAAGACCCTAAAATCATCAAGGTCGATCATCGCAACACCGGCCTTCATGCGGGCGCTACGGAGCTTTTCTTCGTAATATCGGCGATTGCGCACATTCGTCAGCACGTCGGTGTAGACAAGGTCCTCTTCTGCAGCCTCTTGCCCATCGATCGGACGCACCATCAGCAAGACATGAGGCTCGCCCTCGACCTTTAGAGGGCGCAGACGGGCGCGGTACTCAACACCATCGTTGAGCAGTTGCTCCGACACCTCATCGGAATCTGTCAAGGCCTCAAGACTCGACTGACGCAGACAAGGGCAGCGATCGCCGGCGAGCAGGCAGTTAGGCTCGCTCTTAATCTGATCGGCCGACAGCAAACGTACCACGGGGTAGGTCCTTGCGACACGGGCGACCTCGGCGGCAGCCTCCTCGTCGGTTAGATTGACCTCGTGATTATTGAGCATACGGGGCCCTTTCGATAGTTTCGCATGGAGCGGTGGGTTCCAAATTTCGCATGGAGCGGTGGGTTCCAAATGTTACAAGGGTAACACCTTGTCGATGCAGGTAGGCACGTGAATGCTGTTACATTTTTATGAGTTGGCAGACGGTGGTAATGGAGCCGCGGGCGCGCGGTTATGGGCGCATTCGTTAACAATGACGAAACGCTAACAATCCCCCTCCCCGCAGGTCATCGAGCGTTCTAACGCTCCAAGACATCGCGAACGGCGTTTGCCGCCGTAACGGGGCGATCGCGCAAACCGTTATGCGCGCCCGGGATCGTCACAAGGGGGCAATCGAGATATTCGGCAGCCGCTCGCGTACCAGCCTCGCGGGGTGTATCGACCGAAAGCTCGCCCAAAAACACGGCCGACACTGCCTTTGACGCGCGGGCGCGCTCCCAGTCGGGAGCATATGTCATATTTGTTCCGTATTCATTGGCCATAAAGCAACGACCATTGCGTAGGGCATGCTTGGCTTCTGCCTCGGTCGTCCCAGGAGCCTCGGGGTCCAAGTCGCCGAGGGCTCCCAAGAAAAGCCGGAGCGCCCTTGAAACCTTTCCAGCCGCAATCATATCGAGCAAAACCGGAGCTGCGCCCATACCGACGCCTTCGGTCGACACAGCCGGCTCATGCAGAATCGCACGGGCGACGAGATGGGGTTCGGTGCGAAGAAGCTCCAGCGCCACCAACGTACCGGCGCTATGCGCAAGCACATTTGTCGGAGCGCCAACGTGTTCGATCACGGCTTGCAGGTCGGCGGCCTGAGCGGCAAGATCATAGCTGTCGTCTGCCGCATCGCTGCTGTCACCGCAGCCGCGGCGGTCGTAAGCAATTACGCGGTAGTTGCGACTGAGCTCACAAGCGATGCTGTCGAAAAATGTGCCGTCGACACAAGCGCCGTGCACGCACACCAAGGCAGGAGCATCAGGCGACACATCCGGGTCGACATATTCGCGACAGGCAATCGTGGTGCCCGCATTCTCGACCGTAAAATCCATGTTGTGCCCCCATCATCAATGCCCATCCAGTTGCACGTCAGTACGGTTGGATGGACCCGCATTGCCTTACGCCTTGTTAACAGATTAACTGTACCCGACCCGAGACTTTTCATGGCACGGCATCATGAGCGACGTGAAAAAACGAAACTTGTAAAGCAAGAGCCCGCACCTTGCTTTGGAGCCGATGCTATGCTTAGGCACAATTGTCTTGAGGAGCATATGCCTATGTCTACGTTTTTGAATGCCAGCCCCATCTTTGGGCCCGTTCGCAGCCGTCGCCTTGGTCTCTCGCTCGGCGTCAACATGATGCCGGCCAGCGGCAAAATCTGCACGTTCGACTGCATTTACTGCGAAAACGGCCTCAACGCCGAGCGCCCCTGCCATGAGCCGTATAACACGGCTGCCGTGGTACTCGAAGCGCTCGAGGCAAAGCTGCGCGAGATGGCAGCCGAGGGCGAGCTCCCCGATGTAATCACCTTCGCAGGCAACGGCGAGCCCACCGCCGCACCGGAGTTTCCACAGGCCATCGCCGGCGCCGTCGCGCTGCGCGATCAGCTAGCCCCCAACACCAAGATTGCCGTGCTTTCCAACGGCACGCGCGCCGACCAGCCCGCTGTGCACGATGCGCTCATGATGGTCGACGACAACATCCTCAAGCTGGATACGGTCGATCCGGCATTTATCCAGCTGCTCGATCAACCCGTTGGCCCTTACGATGTGGAGCACCAGATCGAGACGTTCGCGAGCTTTAACGGCCACGTCATTATCCAGACGATCTTTTTGACCGGCGAGTATCAGGGCAAGCTCATCGACAACACCGGCGAGGAATACGTCGCCCCCTGGCTCGCGGCGCTCGAGCGCATTCGTCCGCAGGAGGCGACCATCTACACGGTGGCGCGCGAGACGCCGGTCGCCGGCCTTGCCAAAGCAGCACCCGACGTCCTCGACGCCATTGCCGCGCGCGTGCGCGCCCTCGGCATCTCCTGCCAGGTGAGCTACTAGCAAAACCACGCAGCAGCTAGTGTCAGCCATCCCGCTCCATCAGTTGCGGTGATATAGTTCCTATTTGTGCTGTTAAACCGCTTAAATCGGAACTATATCACCGCAACTTTTATGGACGCGTGGGTGGGCTATACTAGCTGCGGATGAAAGGAAGTTAGCCATGTATGACAACGGACCCGTGCCCGGCCGCAACGACGCCTGCTGGTGCGGCAGCGGCAAAAAATATAAGAAATGCCATAACGCCTTCGACGAGCGCCTCGAGCGCCTGTGGGAGGAGGGCTGGGAGGTTCTGCCCCGCACGCTCTACAAGACGCCCGCCGACATCGAGGGCATCAAGCGCTCCGCCGCCATCAACGTGGGCGTGCTCGACTACGTAGGCGAGCACATCGCCGCGGGCATGACCACCAACCAGATCGACCAGATGATCTACGACTACACCGTCGAGCACGGTGGCACACCGGCCGACCTCCACTACGAGGGCTACCCAAAGAGCGTGTGCACCTCGATCAACGACGTCGTCTGCCACGGCATTCCCTGTGATACGGACGTGCTGCACGAGGGCGACATCATCAACGTGGACTGCTCCACGATCCTAGACGGCTACTTTAGCGACTCGAGCCGCATGTTCTGCATCGGCGAGGTCTGGGCCGACCGCCAGCGCCTGGTCGACGTCACCCGCGCCAGCGTGGAGGCGGGTCTGGCAGCCGTCAAGCCATGGCTGCCACTGTCCGTGATGGCCGAGGCCGTGCAAAAGACGGTCGAGGACGCCGGCTTTAGCGTGGTGCGCGAGTACGGCGGACACGGCATCGGTAAGGAGTTCCACGAGGACCCGTTTGTGGGCTTTACCACCGAGGCACCCGATGTGGACACCATCATGGCTCCGGGCATGGTCTTTACCATCGAGCCCATGGTCAATGCCGGAGCGCCCGACATCAAGATCAGCAAGGGCGATGGCTGGTGCGTGCGCACCAAGGACGGCAGCGACTCGGCCCAATGCGAGGTACAGCTTGTGGTGACCGAGGACGGTTACGAGCTGCTGAGCTGGTAGCCGTGGATGCGCCGGATGCTGACGGGCACGCTCGTCTTGCATCCGGCGTTTTTATTTGAACGTTTTGCCTGATAAAACCTGCCAAAAATAAACCTGTCCCCTTTTGGCAGGTCGAGCGGAGAGGACTGCTTGTGAACATCCTGGTTTTGTTGCCCGTCAACGACCGCCATCGCGCAATTCTTGAGTCGAGTGCTCCGGGCGAGGACTTTATCTACACGAGCTCCGACGCCGCCACGCGCGAGCAGGTCGCCGATGCCGACGTGATCCTGGGCAACATCGACCCTGACATGCTCACGGCATGCGAGCATCTCCAGCTGTTGCAATTGCAGACCGCCGGCTATGACGACTACCTTGCCGCCGGCACCGTGCCAGCTGAAGCCAAGCTGTCTTGCTCGGTAGGCGCCTACGGTCAGGCCGTGAGCGAGCACATGTTTGCCATGGTCCTTTCCATGATGAAGCGCCTGCCCGGCTACCAGGACCTGCAGCGCGAGCATCGCTGGGAGGACTTGGGCGCGGTCACCTCGCTCAAAAATGCCAACGTGCTGGTGCTGGGCGCGGGCGACATTGGCGGCCACTTTGCCACGCTCTGCCGCAGCATGGGCGCACACGTCCGCGGCATCAAGCGCCATCCGCTCGTCTACCCCATCGTGTTTGAGGACATGGACGGCATGGATGCCCTGTCTGAGCGCCTGGCCGAGGCAGACGTCGTTGCATCTTTTATGCCCAGCACGCCCGAGACCCGCGGCCTGGCGAACGCCGAGTTCTTCGCCGCGATGAGGCCGGGCGCTTTCTTTGCCAACGGCGGCCGCGGTGACCTTGTTGTTGCCGACGACTTGGTTGCTGCCTTGGAGTCGGGACATCTTGCCGGCGCCGCGGTCGACGTCACCGGCCCCGAGCCGCTGCCTGCGACAAGCCCCCTGTGGGATGCGCCCAACATGCTCATCACGCCGCACGTCTCCGGTTGGTTCCACCTGGCAGCTACGCTCAACAACGTCGTCAACATCGCCGCGGAGAATCTGCGTCATTTGCAAGCCGGCGAAACTTTACGTTGTTGGATCGAGCACTAAGAATTACGCCGTTTTACAAACGGCGTAACTGCTCGGCGCTGCGCGGGCCCCGGGCACG
>CALBBA010000264.1 GCA_937926755.1 uncultured Collinsella sp. | reverse complement strand
CACCATGCGCCTATACAGGAGGAGCTGCGCGCTTTCGTCGGATGACGGGCTATGTGTCGAGATGGGGGTCTCGGGTGGAGGCCGCGTCGCGGTCGCGGTCGGCCAGCGACCATCGGTACGGCTCAATCGTATTACCAGAACTAGTAAGGAGCCGCCCTTTCGGACGACTCAAACTGTAATGGGGCTTTTTTAGCTACCCCGGCCGTTACTCCGCCAAAGCATTCGCGCTATCTGCCGGGGTGGCTAAAATAGCCCCGTCCCAAATTAGCTACTCTGACCAAAATCCCTGGGACAAATACTTCTGATAGATTTTGTCTTTCTTGGCTATTGCGTAGTTTAAGAGATTCCATTCCAATAATTACAGCTTTTTGCTAAAGCGTTTTAGCAGTTTATACCGCTTTTGACCTGCGACTACGTTGTACTGGTATCTTCATAAGGTAACCACCTTTACCTACCGTTTACCGCCTGTTTTAGCACGTTTACCAAACCGCGTATCCTCTGCTCAAGCCCGTTCATATCCCGCCGTATAGTTCCCTCACGGCCCGCATCCGGCGGGTCGATTCGTTACCACGGTCGTGCGCGAGAGCGCATGGAAGGGGAAGTATCGTGAGCGATTGCAAGAGGGTTTACCGTTTTGGAACCGACGCCCAGGGCACTTGTGTCACCGAGGGCGACAAGTCTATGAACTTTGTGCTTGGCGGCAAGGGCGCTAACCTTGCCGAGATGAGCCGTATCGGCCTGCCGGTCCCCGGTGGCTTTACCATTACCTGCCAGACTTGCGTTGAGTACTCCGGCGCCGGCAACGTATGGCCGGAGGGCGCGCTCGACGAGATCGTTGCCGCTGAGGTCGACCTCGAGGCCCGCTGCGGCAAGAAGCTCGGCGATGCCTCCGATCCGCTGCTCGTGTCGGTCCGCTCGGGCGCTCCGTTCTCCATGCCCGGCATGATGGACACGGTCCTCAATCTGGGCCTCAACGACGATTCCGTCCTGGGCCTCATCGCCCAGACGCAGAACCCGCGCTTTGCTTGGGACAGCTATCGCCGCTTTATCCAGATGTTCTCCAACGTCGTCATGGGCGTCGACGCCGACCTGTTCGAGAACGCCCTGACCCAGGCCCGCCTGGTTGCCGGCGTCCGCGTCGATTCCGAGCTTTCGGCCGAGGACCTGCAGGAGCTCGTCGAGACCTTCAAGGGCATCTTCTCCGCCAACGTCGAGGCCGCCCTGTACCCCGAGCTCGAGGTCGCCGATGGTAAGCCCGTCTTTCCGCACGATCCGGAGCTCCAGCTTCGCCTTGCCATCCAGGCCGTCTTTGGCAGCTGGATGAACGAGCGCGCCTGCATCTACCGCAAGCAGCACGGCATTTCCGACGAGCTCGGCACCGCCGTCAACGTCCAGGCCATGGCTTTTGGCAACAAGGGCGAGACCTCTGCGACCGGCGTCGCCTTCACCCGCAACCCGGCCGACGGCACCAAGGAGTTCTACGGCGACTTTCTGGTCAACGCCCAGGGCGAGGACGTCGTCGCCGGCATTCGCAACACCGAGCCCATCGCCGATCTCAAGACCACTCCGGGGCTTGAGTCCGCAGGCGAGGAGCTCGAGCGCGTGTTCCTGACGCTCGAGGTTCACTATCGCGACATGTGCGACATCGAGTTCACCATCGAGCAGGGCAAGCTCTGGATGCTCCAGACCCGCGTGGGCAAGCGAACCGCCACCGCCGCCCTGCGCATCGCCATCGAGATGGTCGAGGAGGGCCTCATCACCCGCGAGGAGGCCGTGTGCCGCATCGATCCTGCGCAGCTCGATCAGCTCCTGCACCCGCAGTTCGACTCCTCCAAGAAGTACGAGGCGCTCGGGACGGGTCTTAACGCCAGCCCTGGTGCCGCCGTGGGCGAGGTCGTGTTCTCGAGTGATGACGCCGTCGCGCGCGCCAACGAGGGCCACAAGGTCATTCTGGTCCGCTGGGAGACCAACCCCGACGACCTGAAGGGCATGGTCGCCGCCGAGGGCATCCTGACCAGCCATGGCGGCAAGACGAGCCATGCCGCCGTTATCGCCCGCGGCATGGGTACGCCCTGCGTCTGCGGTGTCGAGCGCTTCCATATCGACGCGGCCGAGAAGGTCGTGCGTATCGAGGGTAGCGATCGCGTACTGCACGAGGGCGACATCATCTCCATCGACGGTACCCAGGGCATCGTTGTCGACGGCGCCGTTGACTTGGTCTCCGCCGAGCTTACTGGTGACCTGGACACTATCCTGTCCTGGGCCGATGAGATTCGTCTGGATGAGACCTGCGGCCACGCCAACCACGTGCGCGTCAACGCCGACAACCCCGAGGACGCCGAGCTCGCGCTCGAGTTTGGCGCCGAGGCCATCGGCCTGTGCCGCACCGAGCATATGTTCCTGGGCGATCGCAAGAACATCATCCAGAGCTTCATCCTGTCCGATGACGAGGCCGTGAAGCAGCAGGCCTTGGCCGATCTGCTCAAGGTCCAGACCGAGGACTTCCTGGCCATGTTTAAGACCATGACCGGCCGCGACGTGGTCGTTCGCCTGATCGATCCGCCGCTTCACGAGTTCCTGGACGATCCCCGCGAGCTCGAGGTCGCCATCACCAAGAAGGAGGCCGCTGGCGCTCCCGAGGAGGAGCTCGCCGCCCTGCGTGCCCGCCTGCGTCGCATCGACGGCATGGTCGAGTCCAACCCGATGCTCGGCCTGCGCGGTGTGCGTCTGTCCGTCGTCTTCGGTGACCTGCCGCTTATGCAGGTCCGTGCCGTGGCAACGGCTGCCGCCCGCCTCATCAAGGAGGGCGTCGACCCGCGTCCTGAGATTATGGTCCCGCTCGTCTCCATCACGGCCGAGCATGTCCAGACCCGTGAGGTCATCGAGCGCGTCATCGCCGAGGTTTCCGCCGAGGAGGGCGTGGAGCTCAACATTCCTGTGGGTACGATGCTCGAGCTGCCGCGCGCCTGCATGGTCGCCGACGAGATCGCCCAGCACGCCGATTTCTTCTGCTTTGGCACCAACGACCTCACGCAGACGACCTTCGGCTTCTCCCGCGACGATGCCGAGGCCAAGTTCATCCCGCTGTACCTGCACAAGAAGATCTTGAAGGAGAACCCCTTCGAGACCATCGACACGGCGGTGCTCGAGCTGGTGCGCATGGCAGTCGAGAAGGGCCGTGCCACCAATCCCGGTATGCACTTTGGCGTATGCGGCGAGCACGGCGGCGACCCCAAGTCCATCAAGGGCCTGTTCAACGTGGCCGACGTGGATTACGTATCCTGTTCGCCCTACCGCGTGCCGCTCGCGCGTCTTGCTGCGGCCCAGGCCAAGCTCGAGGCCAAGCGTAACGCCTAAGGTCTTGCGTTTCCGCGCGTAACGTAGCCCCCCTTCATGCCGCCCGTCTCATTCGTGAGGCGGGCGGTTATCATGTGCGGGTTTTGTCTTTTTGTCTGCGTAAAAAATAGTTCTTGCAGCGCAAACCTGCGCGTGTATACTCGAATACGTTTGTTCAACTACGTGCCGGCCAAGGTGGTACGGCACCTCTAGAAGAGTAAGGAATTGCACATGGATTACATCCGCGCAATCGAGCGTCAGCAGATCCGCGAGGACATCCCGCAGGTCCGCGTTGCCGACAACGTCAAGGTTCACTACCGCATTAAGGAAGGCGACCGCGAGCGCATCCAGGTTTTCCAGGGTGACGTCATCCGCATGGCCGGCGCCGGTGCCCGCGAGACCTTCACCGTCCGCAAGATGTCCTTCGGTGTCGGTGTTGAGCGTACCTTCCCGCTTCACAGCCCCAAGATCGCCAAGCTCGAGGTCGTTCGTCATGGTCGCGTCCGTCGCGCCAAGCTGTACTACCTCCGCGACAAGGTGGGCAAGGCTGCTCGCATCCCCGAGAAGCGCTAAGAAGATCGCAGCGTCTGTCCACTCGTTTGGACAAAAGGGTCACCTTCGGGTGGCCCTTCTTTTTATCTGATTTGCATGCAAGGAGGCCCCGATATGGCCAACATGACGAGCTCGGTTTCGGCATCGCAGGTTGCCGGCGAGCTGGCGAGCGCCACGTTTGAGGAGATTCCCGCCCTCGTGGAGCATTATCGTGAGGATCCGCGCCAGCAAGTGATCAAGGCTTGCGAGCGTGCTCTTAAGCGCCATGCCAAGGAACTTGCCGAGCGCGAGCGCGTCAACGGCATGTACGAGCTGATGCGCGAGCTTGGCGGCGATGGGGTGGTCGTTGGTGTCGACGAGGTGGGTCGCGGATCGGTGGCCGGTCCTTTGACGGTATGCGCCGTCTGTCTTCCTATGGAGCCGCGCGTCTGGGGTATCAACGATTCCAAAAAGCTCACGCCCGCGCGCCGCGAGTTGCTCTCAGTGAAGATTGCCGAGGTGGCGACGGCGATCGGTTTTTGCCATATCGCGCCGAAGGATATCGATGAGATGGGCATGGCCCGTGCTATCCGTGCCGCCGTTGCGGGCGCCGTGGCCGATACGGGACTTGAACCCGACTGCGTCCTCATGGATGGCAACCCCTTGGGCGCCGTTCCTAACGAGCGCGACGTGGTCAAGGGCGATGCCAAGATCGCCTGTATCGCCGCGGCATCCATCATGGCCAAGGTCACGCGTGACGAGATGATGGTCGAGTACGACGCCGAGTATCCCGAGTACCATTTGGCCGAATCGAAAGGCTACGCAAGCCCCGAGCACATCGAGGCCATTCGCAAACATGGACTTTGTTCACTGCACCGCGTGAGCTTTTGCGGAAACTTTCTGCAGACTGAGCGCCTTTTCTAGGTCAATTGTGGAGACAGGGACCTCTGGGGTTTTATAAACCTGCTGGTAGCGGGCCGTATGCAACATCATTGCTGCGTACGGCCCGTTTTTTGACGGCATTTGGTCAGCTTTTGGTTTGCTTCCGGTACTTACCCGCATGAAAGGTGCCCTCATCATCGGGGCAATGCAGCGTGCGGGAAAGGAGACCCCATGAGTGCCGCAAGCAAAAAGAGCAAGACGCAGCAGCTCAAGGAGCGTTGGGGAAACGGCGAGCTCGACTGCGGGGCGATGACGCCCGAGTTTATCAAGGGACTCAGTCCCCGCGAGCTGGGCATGCTGGGCGAGCTGATCACCATCGACTATTTTAACGAGCGCGGCTACACCTTGCTGGAGCAGGGTTATCGTTGCACTGAGGGCGAGGCCGATCTGGTGCTGCTCGATGAGCTCGACGATGTCGTGGTGATGGCCGAGGTCAAGACCAGACGCGTTGCACTGGATTGCGACACGCGGGTCTTTCCCGAGGAGGCCGTGGACGCTCAAAAGCAACGCCGCTACCGCCGCATCGCAAGTTGCTACCTCATGGAGCATTATCCGCTCAAGGCGATTCGCTTCGATGCCGTGGGTGTCACCATTCGTGGCGGGGCGATTACCGGAG
>CALBBA010000263.1 GCA_937926755.1 uncultured Collinsella sp. | reverse complement strand
TCGAGCAGATGGTCCCGGGGATGAAGACTGTTGGCGAGCTGGTCGGCGCCATTGGGTCGGCGATTCGCGAGAGCGATGCTGCAGGCCTGGTCGATGGCGACACGCTTTACCTGCTCATGCGTCAGGCGACCGAGGCCGACCTTCCCGTTATTTGTGCGCGCTTGGACGCCAGGCACATTACGGTGGAGCCCGTCGACAGCGAGGATGTTGTGGCCCTGCTGCAGCGCATCGCGCCCGCTGGCAACGGTGAGGGGGAGGCCGCTTGATCTCGCTTGTCGTTGCTGCCGTACTGCTATTACTTCATGCGCTGGTGTGTCTGGTGCTGTGGACGCTTATGAAACTGGGCTTGCTGCCGGTTCGAGGGCACATGCTTGCCGTGATGGTGCTCGTACCGCTGTGGGGCCCGTTGCTCGTGGTACTGCTCTCGGTGCGTAGCGCCGTGTTTGGCGCGGACCTCAAGGACGCCACGCTGGAGACGCTGCGCATTAACGATGACATGCATCGCAGCATGCTCGTGCAGGGACGCGAGGGCGATGATGGCGTGGTGCCGCTCGAGGAAGCACTGATCGTCAACGACCCGGGCGACCGCCGCCGTCTGATGCTCTCCATGCTTACCGAGGATCCGGATGCGTACCTGGCACAGTTGCAGGCAGCAAAACTCAACGACGATGTTGAGGTCGCGCACTATGCCGCGACGGCAGTGGCGCAGATTTCCAAGGAGTCCGACCTTAAGCTGCAGCAGTTGGAGCGCGCGTTTAAGACCGATCCCAGCTCGCATAACCTGGATGCGTATTGCGACTTTTTGGGCGCCTATCTGGACTCGGGTTTGGCAGAGGGCCGCGTGGCACAGATTCAGCGTCAGCAGTATGCACGCTTGCTCGCGCGTCGTTGCGAGCGTGAGGAAGGGTCGGCGCTGCGCATTCGCTATGCCACGGCGCTGGCCGATGCCGGCGAGATTGATAAGGCGGAGGACGTCGCTAGCCAGTTGGTGATCGATGCGTCAGACGAGCAGGACGTGTGGATGCTCTGCCTGCGCTTGGCCGTGATTCGTCGCGATGGGCAGGCGGTGCGGCGTGTAGTCGACGCGATCGACAAGCAGCATGTGTATTTGAATGCCGAAAATCGCGAGAGGCTGGCATTTTGGCGTGAAGGCGAGGAGGCCCGATGAGCGTGGTGCAACATATCCGCGAGCGTGCGGGCCATTTTCGCTGGATGGGGCTGCTCGTGGTATGGGCTGTCTTTATCGCCATGGCCGCCGTGCTACTTGTGGAGCGAGCCGGCGTGCAGTACAGCGCCGGACAGCACAAGCTGGGCATGCTCGCCGCCAATGACGCGGTACCGGCAAGCTCGGCGATGTTTGGCCAAAAGCCCACGTGCTTGGTTATTACCGACTCGGACCAGGACGGTGTCGAGGACGTCAAAGAGCAGTTTGACCAGATTCTGCTTGACATGAAAATTGCCCACCGCGATGTGGATATTGCCACCGATGGTGCTGATGCGATTCCTTCCCTCACATCCTTCGACCGCGTGATTTTACTGATGCCTTCGATCGATGGGCTCGGTACGCACTTGAGCGACATTATGAGCTGGGTGAGCGCCGGCGGTTCGCTGATACTCGCCATGACGCCGGACAATTCGAGCTATCTGCAGGCAATCGGTCCCAAGCTGGGCATCGATTCTGCCGGCTATGAATATACGGCGGCAGAGAGCATCGTGCCGAGCGAGGACTTTATGATCGGCGGCGGCCAGCGTTATGAGTTATCGGATCCCTTCGATTCGTCGCTTTCGGTTTCGCTGCGTGAGACGGCCCATGTGTGGGCTAAAACCGGCGACACGGGTACTCCGCTTATTTGGTCGAGCGATTGCGGCACCGGGCGTACCGTGGTGTGCAATATCGGTATCTACGACAAGGTTATGCGTGGTTTCTATGCCGCGGCCGTGAGCCTGTTGGGCGATGCCACGGCCTATCCGGTCATCAATAGCGCGGTGTTTTACCTGGACGATTTCCCGAGCCCCGTTCCCTCGGGCGACGGCACGTACATCAAACGCGACTACGGCCTTTCTATCGCCGATTTTTATGCCAAGGTGTGGTGGCCCGACCTGCAAAAGCTCGCGCAGCAATACGACATTCGCTATACCGGCGTGATGATCGAAAACTACGAGGACGTGGTCAACCAAACCGAGCCCGCGCGCCAGGCCGATACCACGCAGTTCCGCTATTTTGGCGGCATGCTGCTGCAGATGGGCGGTGAGTTGGGCTTTCATGGCTACAACCATCAGCCGCTGGCGCTCTGGGACACCGACTATGGCACGCTGTACGACTACAAGACGTGGAAGAACAAGGAGACGCTTGTCGCGTCTCTCGACGAGCTTGTCGCCTTTCAGGACGAGGTGCTGCCCAACGCGCACGGCTCGGTCTACGTGCCGCCGTCGAATATTCTTTCGGCCCGCGCCCGCAAGATTATTGGCGAGGACGTGCCGCGCATTAAGACCATTGCCAGTACGTACTTTGAGGACGGAACCGACCTGCCCTACGTGCAGGAATTTGGCGTGGCGAGCGATGGCATTGTGGAGCAGCCGCGTATTGTCTCGGGCGGCATGGTCGGCGATTCCTATATGCGCCTGGCCGCCGTGTCCGAGCTCAACATGCACTACGTGAGTACTCACTTTATGCATCCCGATGACCTGCTGGATCCCGATCGCGGCGCCAAGGAGGGCTGGGAAGTCTATAAGGGCGGCCTGGTCAACTATCTGGACTGGCTTGCTACGTCCGCTCCCGACCTGCGACACCAGACGGGTTCGGAATGCTCGGGTGCCATCCAGCGTTTTTCGTCCGTGACGGTGAGCGTGGATACGAGCGACGATGCCTGGACGCTCAACCTGGGCAATTTCCACGATGAGGCGTGGCTCATGTTCCGCGCCAATAACGGCGAGCCGGGCACGGTGTCCGGTGGCGAGATTAAACACCTGACGGGCGACCTGTACCTAGTCAAAGCGACGGACAAGACGGTGACCATTGCACGCAAGCAGGGTGGTGACAAATGAGAATCTGCTTGGTGCTCGAGGGTTGCTACCCCTATGTGCACGGCGGCGTGTCCACCTGGATGCACGGCTATATACAGGCCATGCCCGAGCACGAGTTTGTGCTGTGGGTGATTGGCGCGCATGCTGCCGACCGCGGCAAGTTTGTCTACGAGCTGCCCGGCAACGTCGTCGAGGTGCACGAGGTGTTCCTGGACGATGCCCTGCGTCTTTCGGGCGAGCAGGAGGAGGTCGACTTCGACGACCGTGAGCGCGAGGCGTTGCGCCGTCTGGTTTCGCTCTCCAATCCGGACTGGGACGTGCTGTTCGACATTTTCCAGCGCCGTCACGTGCATCCACTCTCATTTTTGCAGAGCCGCACGTTTATGGACATCTTCCGCGACGTGTGCCTGGCCGAGTACCCGTACACGCCCTTTGCCGATGCATTCCACACCATGCGCTCCATGTTGCTGCCCGTGCTCTACCTGTTGGGCAGCGAGGTGCCGGTGGCCGATGTGTACCACGCCATCTCGACCGGCTACGGCGGTTTGCTCGCAAGTTTGGCCTCCAGCATGAATCACGCGCCGG
>CALBBA010000262.1 GCA_937926755.1 uncultured Collinsella sp. | reverse complement strand
GGACTTGCAGCGACGGACCTCAGGACACTCTTACACCACGTCTGCGCGCGCGACCCAAAATCCATGCCCCAAAACACAAAAGGAGGGGCCTCGTAAGGCCCCTCCCTAGAAAAGGGAATCGATTTATTCCACAGCCGTAGATTAATCCTAGCCGCTACTCCATCATATCGAGGACGGAAGGGCGAAGCTCGTTCTCGGCGGCCTCGGGATCGGTCTCGCGCAGGCGGTTGATGTAGCGGTTGTACCACATCACGGCAAGGCCCAGGAAGACAACCACGCCGCCAACGTTGTAGACCAGCGTCAGCCACAGCGGCTGATCGAGCGGAATGGTGCCGCAAATAAGCACGAAGCAGAAGACCACAAGCAGGAATGCAGCAACGACCAGGCCAAAGCTGCGCGAGCCCATGCGGAAGCCACGGGGAGCAGCATCGAAGTTCTTACGCAGCATAAAGTAGGCAAGCAGGATCAGCAGCGGCGGGAGCAGAGCGGTGGCAGCCGTCATGTTGGTGACAATCATGAGCAGGTCGTCGAGGTTACCAGAGCCCAGGGCCGGGATGATCAGGATGGGGACGACGATGGCGAACTGCAGCCAGGCAGCGCGGGCAGGAATGCCGTGCTCGTTGAGCTCGACGATCTTGCTACCAAAGACGCCCTTGGGGATCTCGGTGAAGAAGACCTTGATGGGAGCGGAGGTCCACATCATGAGGGAGCCCAGCGTAGCGGCGAGAAGGATCAAGCCGATGACGCGCGTGGACACTTCCATAGGAATGCCAAAGTGGGCAAAGACAGCGCCGAACACGTCGAAGATGCCGGTGGAGATGGCAACGCTGCCCTCGGGGATGAACAGGTTAACCAGCAGCGAAGCGCCTGCATACAGAAGGCCGATGGTCAGGCCGGCGATAACGACGGTGCGCACGAAGGCCTTGACGCCACCCTTAAGGTCGTTAAGGAACACGCCGACAGACTCAGCGCCGCCAACGCCCTGGATGATCCAGGCAAGCGTACCGAAGAAGCCCCACGCAGTTGCGAAGTTGCTCATGTCGGGAGCCATGTTAGCGGGAGTAGGAGCCGTAGCGAACTCAACGCCGCCAAGGGCAGCAGCCAGGGACAGCAGGATGAACACGGCGGTCAGGCCGAGAGCCGCGGTCGAACCGAAGGAGGAAATGGAGCCGATCCACTTAGCGCCCTTGGTCGAAACCCACGTGGCGATAGCAAAGACGACGATCTCGATAATGGTGATCCACAGCTGCGAAAGCTCGGCGTTGGCACCAAAGAACACGTAGCTCGCGTAGATGATGACGTTGGGCAGGACGGACGCAAAGAAGAACAGGTTAACGAACCAGTAGCTAAATGCCGTCAGGAACGCCCAGCGACCACCCATCGAGGTCTTAACCCATGCGTACACGCCCGACTCGGAGTCCTTGTTGAGGCCGACGAACTCGGCGGTAACCGGGGTATAGGGGACAAAGTAAAAAGGCGTGGCGAAGAAGAACGACGGCGCAGCTGCCAAGCCGATGGCCGCGTTGTTGTTGATGATGTTCTTGATACCGAACACGGCGGCGACCGTCATGCCCAGCAGAGCGAACGAACCAATCGTTCCTCGTTTTTCAGAGCTCATAAGCCCTCCCGATCATCTGTTAAATGTCATCTAAACCCGTCCGAGCTGCAAGTGCAAACACGGACGGCGCACCTGCTAAGGGGAATGGGGAAAAGGGAGTCAACAAAGCCATCCCCCTTAACGGCGCGAAGCAAACGTCCAAACGGACGAATACTACTTGTTGGGGAAGGAATAACCTTCGACCGTCACGTGCAGTACCACGACGCGGGGATCCGAAGCCTCGGCGATAACACGGTAAGCCTCGTCGATCTCGACGACGGCAACGCCGCCGGCGGGAATCGTCACGGTCTCCCCCGCCCCCTCAAAGCGCTCGCGATCATCGATATCGCTGTAAGCGCGGGTGCAGGTGAGGCCTGCCTTGGGGGCAACCTCGACGGTCAGGTCGCCGTCGAGCGGAGCGAGCACGGCATGGTAGCGACGGTGACCGACCAGATCGGCGGTTGCGGCCTCGCGGGCATAGACCCACCAGTACACCAACGAGTCGCCGATGGAGTAAGCCACGTCGTGCTGTAGGTCGGCAACGCCATCGAGCGCCTGGCCGGTGCGCATCCACTTCTTGACGGACTTCATCTGAGCGTCGAAATCGGCGCGCGAGTTAAAGACATGCATGGCTTATGCCTCCTTAATGGGTGCCAGCGCCTGAGCCAGATCGGCAGACGTCAGCGGTCGCAGGGACACCTCAAAGCTGAAGCTCTCAAAACGGGTGCGATAGGAATCGAGCACCTCGGAACCCCAAGAGTTCGAGCCAAGGCCGAGCAACTGGTCGTTGATGTTGACCGTGACCGTATCGCCCTTGACAAGGTCGTAGACGTGCTTGGCGTTATCGATGGCCTCGCAGCTATAGGGCCATGCCGAGAACGAGAACGGGTTGGAAGCGGCGTCGCTCGGACGCGTCACGACCAGACCGTCACCGTGGCTGGAACGCAGGGCAACCCAGCGGGTACCCTCGCGGTTGGCACAGTCCTGAGGCATAACGTAGGGCGTGAACATGTCGTCGACCGTAGTGCGGTAATGACCGACCGGGTTGGCACGCAGAGAGTCCGGATAGTTCTCGCCCGGGCCGTGGCCATACCACTCGACGGCACGATCGCAACCGGGGACCTCGAAGGAGATGCCGATGCGCGGGATGATATCCGAGTAATCGCCGTAGGGCTCGCCGGAAACCTTGAGGTCGACGCGGCCACTCGGAAGCACGGTGTAGACGAGCTCGACGCGCATGCCGAACGCGCGGACGGGAGGAGCGATACGCTGGCTCACGGTAACGACGACCACATTGCCGTCCTGCTTCCAAGTAACCTTGCGGGTAGACGTCTGCATCACATCGATGAAGTTGTCCTTCCACAGGGAGTCATACTCTTGGGCGTGGTTGTCGACGAGCGGATGCCAAAAACCAACCTGGGGACCAGAGGCCATGACGTCGCGGCCGGATGCCTTCCACTCGCTCACGGTACCGTTGACCTTGCTGAAGGTCAGCTCGCCGTTGAGGGAGTGAATGTGGATCTCCTGCTCGGTCTCCTCGACCGTAAGCTCGGGGCGCACGGGGGCGACAATTGCCGGCGCCGGATGGTTTGCGATGGCAAACTGGCTTGCGCCCAGTTGGAACATCGGCTCGCACCAGACGTGAGCGGCCATAGTGTAGGCGTGCACGGTCAGCAGGGTCTCGCCCACTGCGGCCTCGCGAATCACCAGCGGAAGCTGGACGGACTCGCCGGGGGCAACCGCGCCGGGCATGAGCGTCTTGCGGCAGACCACGTCGCCGTCCACCAGGGTCTCCGCCGACAGGCAGACATCCTCAAGGGTGGTAAACCAACGCTTGTTGGTGACGGTCAGCTCGCCCGCCTCGTCGTCGTAAGCCATGCGAACCGGGCAGATGACCTGACCATACTCAGTGAGGCCCGGGCTCGGCTGCTGCCAAGGGAACACCATGCCATCGATGCAGAAGTTGCTGTTGTTGGGGTAATCGCCGTTGTCGCCACCGTACATATCGTAGGCAACGCCGTTCTCGGTCACAGCAGCCAAACCGTGGTCGCACCATTCCCAGATAAACTGGCCTTGGATGCAATCCCAGCGATCGAAGACCTCCTGATACTCGGACAGGCCTCCGGGGCCGTTGCCCATGGAGTGACCGTACTCGCAGTTGATGCGCGGCTTGGGGAATGAATGCTCACCAAAGTCGTTCATCTGCGTCACACGGGAGTACATGGTGGAGATAACGTCGACGGTATCGGCGTTGCGGTCCTCCTCGTAATGGACCGGACGACCATCGAGCTCGTGAGCCTTGGCGTACATCGCGCGGATGTTGCAGCCATAGCCGCTCTCGTTGCCCATCGACCACATAATGATGCAGGCGTGGTTGCGCTCCTGCATCACCAGGCGCTCAATGCGGTCGACGTAGGCCGGCTCCCATGCCGGGTCGTCGGTGACCAGGGCGATATTGCCGATATTCTCGAAGCCGTGGCTCTCCATATCGGTCTCGGCGACCAGCATGATGCCATACTCGTCGCACAGCTCGTAAAAGCGCGGGTCGTTGGCGTAGTGGGACGTGCGCACCGCGTTGATGTTGTGCTGCTTCATGAGCTCCAGGTCGCGGCGCATGCGATCGAGGCCCACGGCGCGGCCCTTGTGATCGTCGTGATCGTGGCGGTTGACGCCATGCATCTTTAAGTAAGTGCCGTTGAGGTAGATATGATTGCCCTCGACCGTCACCTCGGCAAGACCCTGGCGATGCGGGACGTATTCGCTGACCTGGTCACCGTCGTAGACCTCAAACGTAAGGTCATAGAGGAAGGGATCCTCGGGATTCCAGAAGTGGGCATCGGTCACGCTGCACTCGGCATGGCCGTCGACGCACTCACCCGTAGCCACCACGTTCTCGCCATCACTGAGCGTAAACACAACGCGGGTAGCTCCCTCGGCAACCGTATCGAGCGTGATCAGAGCGGCATCGCCCTCGCGGTGCGTGCGGAACCTAAAGTCGACCAGGTGTGCGGCGGGACGCTGCATAAGGTACACATCGCGGAAGATGCCCGAGGCCCACCACATGTCCTGATCCTCGATATAGCTGCCATCGCTGTACTGCAGGACCTTGACCGCAAACAGGTTGTCGCCCTCGACGAGCGCGTCGGTCACGTCGAACTCGGCAGACAGGCGCGAACCCTTGGTCATGCCGATAAACTGACCGTTGACGTACAGCTCGCCATAGCTCTCGATGCCGTCAAAGCGAATGATCTCGCGAGCGCCGGCAGGAACGGCGGGAAGGTTGACGATGCGCTGGTACACGCCCGTGGGATCGTCAGAGGGAACGAACGGCTGATCCACCGGGAACGGAAAACCCTCGTCGGTGTAGGCAAGGTTGCCATAGCCGTCCACCTGCCACAGGTGCGGAACCTCCACGTGATCCCACTCGGGCTCGTACGTGGAAAGCTCCTCGTTAGAGACGGCAGCGGGGCCCTCAAAGAGGCGGAACTGCCACGAGCCGGACAGCTGGACAAACCCGCGCGACAGCTCGCGGCTGTACGTTGCAGCGAGATCGGCGGTCTCATAACCCATAAAGTACGCATGGGGTGCCAGGCGGTTCCTATGGGTGAGCGCTTGGTTTTCCCAATCGTTAATGGTGTCCATGGTGATGCTCCTTCGTCATCGTAGTGATTCTTGTGCAACCGGTTGTCCTTATCTTACGGGCGATGCAAAATACTGTGCAACCGGTTGTCCGCTGAACGGTCGATTTGGTCGGGTTAACAGTGCAACCGGTTGTACAACCGCGACACTTATGTCACCCTGAGTATCGAAACTCAGCGCAAGACATCGTTCTTAAGCTCGTAGGCAACCGCCACGCCCGCTGATATCTCACCCATACGAGACGTATTCGATTGCGGCTTGGTTGCAAAACGACACCGGTCACCGGATATCATGAACGCTGTTCAGGCGCACTATAGTAAGCTGTATCCGCACCAACCCGTATCAGCGACAACATCGACCGCATTCTCCAGGAGACGCCATGACCCAACCAGTTCGCACCGCACCTACGCTTGCCGAGGTTGCCGCAGCTGCCGGCGTGTCGCGCTCCACGGCATCGCGCGCTCTCAACGATTCGCCCCGCATTAGCGAGGAAACCAAAAAGCGCGTCCGCGCGGCGGCCAAGGAAGTCAATTTTGTCCCCAACGCTCGTGGCCGAGCGCTCGCTGTCGGGCGCACGGAAATCATCGCCGTGCTCGTGACCGAGCCCCTAAGTGAACTCTTCAGCGACCCCACCTATAGCGAGTTTTTGAGCGGCATTACCGAGGAACTGTCGGAGTCGTCCTATCTGCCCGTTATCTTGCAGGCGTCTTCTACGCATGAGCGCAACCGCGCACGCGAGCACTTTGAGCGCCGCTCGTTCGACGCCGTGATCGACGTCTCCCCCTACAAGGGCAGCGAGCTGCTCGAGGTGCTGCGCGAGCTGGGCGTACCCACCGTGTTGTGCGGCCAGCTCGAGGGCCACCCCTATCGCGATGTGTTCTCGACGGTCTACTCTGACGACGAAGAGGGCGGACACTTTGCGGCACTCGCCATGAAGGAACGCGGGCGCAAAGATATCGTCGCCGTGTTGGGACCGCAAGACAACCCCGCTGTTGTCGACCGCCTGCGCGGCTACCGTGCCGTCTTGGGCGAAGACCTCCCAGACGCAAACGTTATCTATACCGGCTGGAACAACGGAGACGGCTATCAGGCCATGCACCAGATCCTCGCGCGCGAGATTGCTTTCGATGGCGTGCTCTGCGGATCGGACCGTATCGCGGCTGGCGTCATCACCGCACTCAACGAGGCAGGCCTATCCGTTCCTGCGGACGTTTCTGTCGTCGGCTTCGACGATCACGAGATTGCGACGCGCTGCGTCCCCGCGCTCACGACCGTCCGCCAGCCCCTGCGAGAAGAAGGCCACATGGCCGCCAACATTGCGCTCGACATGATCAAGGGTGCCGAGCCCACCACCTCCGTGATGCACATGCAGCTGATCCAGAGAGACTCACTGTAGGAAACTGGGCCGGGCTTTCCGCCAGACAGTTGTTGCGGAAAGCCTATCCCGTTTTGAGCGCTCATTCTGGGGCACAGTTTCCGTTAGACAGCTCAACCGGAAACTGTGCCCCATTATTTTGCCGAATTCTGGGTCGCGCTTTCCCAGAGGACCCCCTTTGGGAAAGCGCGACCCGTTCTGGATGCAGATTTCGGGATGCACTTTCCGCGACGCCCGGTCATCCCATGCCCTCACAATCTCGGTGTATAAAAAAACGAGGGAAGGCGCACGTCCTTCCCTCGTTGTGGGCATTATGTAGCCGCTCGCCTACATCAGGCGCAGGCTGACGTCCTTGAGCTGGGCGCCGGAAACGGCACTCGGGGCGCCCGACATGAGGTCGGAGCCACTGGCCGTCTTGGGGAACGCCATGACGTCGCGGATGGAATCGGAGCCGGTGAGCAGCATGCACACGCGGTCCAGACCCAGAGCGAAACCGCCCATCGGGGGTGCACCAAACTTGAGGGCCTCCATGAGGAAGCCAAACTGAGACTCGGCACGCTCCTCGGTAAAGCCCAGGAGCTTGAGCATGGACATCTGCATCTCGGCGTTGTGGATACGCATACCGCCGCCGCCGGCCTCAAAGCCGTCCATGACAAAGTCGTAGGTGCACGAACCGGCTGCCAGCGGATCGGCCTCGATCTTGGCGATGTCGGTCTCGGTCGGCAGCGTGAAGGGCTGATGCTCGGCAGCATAGGCCTTGCGATCCTCGTCCCAATGGAACAGCGGGAAGTTGACGACCCACAGGAAGTCGTGACCCTCGCGCTTGATCTCGAGCGCATTGGCCATGTGCGAACGCATACCGCCCAGGATCTCATCAGAAAGCAGGCGCGGGCCGGCGGCGAACATCACAAGGTCGCCGGGCTCGACGTCCATGCGCTCGCGCAGAGCCGCCATCTCCTCGTCCGAGAAGAACTTGACGATGGGGCTGTTGATGGAACCGTCCTCGCGGAAGGCGATCCAGGCCAGGCCCTTGGCGCCAAACGTGGAGGCCACGCCGGCGAGCTTATCGATCTTGGCACGCGCCCAGGCACCGGCGCCCTTGGCGTTGATGGCCTTGACGACAGAGCCCTCCTCGTTCGCAGCGGTCGCGAAGACCTTGAACTTGGAGTTGGCAAAGATGTCGGTCAGGTCGACCAGGTGCATGCCGTAGCGGGTATCGGGCTTGTCGGAGCCATAGGTGTCCATGGCCTCCCAGTAGTTCATGCGACGCAGCGGCGTGGGCATCTCGACACCCATGCGGCCGAAGGCGTCGGCCAGGACCTCTTCGAGCGCGCTCATAACGTCGTTATGGTCCACGAAGGACATCTCGATATCGACCTGGGTGAACTCGGGCTGACGGTCGGCGCGCAGGTCCTCGTCGCGGAAGCACTTGGCAACCTGGTAGTAGCGCTCGACGCCACCGACCATGAGCAGCTGCTTCAGGAGCTGCGGGGACTGCGGCAGGGCGTAGAAGTTGCCCGGCTGGATGCGGCTGGGGACGATGAAGTCGCGGGCGCCCTCGGGCGTAGACTTGAACAGGGAGGGCGTCTCGACCTCCATGAACTCACGGTTGTGCAGCGCCTCGCGAATGGCAAAGGTGAAGTCGGAGCGCAGCTTGAGGTTGGCCATCATCTCGGGACGGCGGAGGTCCAGATAGCGATAGCGCAGGCGAGTGTCCTCGCTGGTCTCGATGCCGTCCTCGATCTGGAACGGCGGGGTGACGGACGTGTTGAGAACCTCGGCGTGGTCGGTCAGGACCTCGATCTCGCCGGTCGCGAGCTTGGTGTTGGTGGTCTCCTCGCCACGAGCGCGCACGACGCCGTGGATCTTGATAGGCCACTCGGGACGCATGGTCTCGGCGATCTTAAAGGCATCGCCGTCGGAGTGCTCGGGGTCGAAAGTGAGCTGCGTGATGCCCTCGCGGTCGCGAAGGTCGCAGAAGATAAGGCCGCCGTGGTCGCGGCGACGGCTCACCCAACCGGTGAGGGTGACCTCTTCGCCCACGTTCTCGAAGCGAAGCTCGCCGCAGGTACGGGTGTGCATGGAATGCTCGTCAATGGGACGGGTCTGGCTCATACCAGTGATCCTCCTTTATGGATCTGTGCCGCCCCGTGTCGTTCCGGGCGGCGTCGTACAGATTTGCCCAGCCTGCGTAAACCGCGCAGCCGGACATGGCGTTCTATCTTATCGCACCCGTGTCGATGTGCCGCGGAAAAGTAGCTCTTGCCCAAAGACTTGACGGAGACGAAACAATTGACGCACCGTGACCGTCGCCAAGGCGCGCCGCGTGCGACAATGTGCCCCAATACAACTGCACTCGGAAAGGCCCGTCATGACCGCACGCCTCATCGTTATGGATATCGACTCCACGCTCATCAACCAGGAAGTCATCGACCTGTTGGGCGAGGAGGCCGGCGTGGGCGAGCAGGTAGCGCAGATCACCGAGCGCGCCATGCGCGGCGAGCTCGACTTTAAGCAGGCGCTCGAAGAGCGCGTGGGGCTGCTTGCCGGCTTGGACGAGAGCGTGTTCGAGCGCACCTTTGCGCGCGTGACGTTTACCCCCGGCGCGCTGGAGCTTGTGCGCTCGGCGCACAGCAAGGGATGGAAGGTCGGCGTGGTAAGCGGTGGCTTCCACGAGGTCGCTGACAAGATCGTGGCTGCCGCGGGCATCGACTTTTGCCTGGCCAATCGTCTGGAGGTCGTAGACGGCAAGCTCACGGGTAAGCTGGCGACAGACATTGTGACCAAGGAATCCAAGCTCATCCAGCTGCTGGACTGGGCAGTTGAGTGCGGCGTCGACATGGCCCACACGGTCGCTATTGGCGACGGGGCAAACGACATCCCCATGATCCGGGCCGCGGGCACTGGTATCGCGTTTTGCGCCAAGCCCAAGACGCGCGAAGCCGCCCCGTTTACCATCGACGAGCGCAACCTGATGCTCGCCATGGACATCATCCTGCGCGACTAGCCGATCTGTCTAACAATTGAATCAGCCTGTCCTATAGTTTCCGAACAATTTTGTCTTAGTGTTCGGAAACATACCCTTTGAGTGCTAGACTTTGCGCCGTCGAAGGGAACATATATGGATAAGCGAGATCTTGAGCAATTGCTGAGCGATGTTGCCGGCGGATCAGTCACCCCGGCCGTCGCCCTTGCGCGCATCCAGACGGCTCCGACCGCCGATTTGGGCTTTGCGCAGCTCGATCTTTCGCGCGGAGTGCGCCAGGGAGCCGGCGAGGTTGTCTACGGTGCCGGTAAAACCGCCGAACAAATTGCTGCCATCATCAAAGCATTACTCGATGCAGGCCAGGAGCGCATCCTGGTCACACGCTTGGATGCCGAAAAAGCCGCGCGCACCGCTGAGCTTCTCGGCAACGACATCGATCTGGGATATACCCCGGACGCCCAGCTCGCCCTGGTGGGCGGCAAGCCCTCCCCTACCGGCAACGGACGCATCGTCGTCGCCTGCGCCGGCACGAGCGACCTGCCCGTTGCCGAAGAGGCGGCACTGACGGCCGAGTTCTACGGCAACGAGGTCGATCGCCTCTACGACGTAGGTGTCGCCGGCCTACACCGCTTGCTCGCTCATGCTGAGGAACTTGCCCAGGCGCAGGTGGTCATCGCCATCGCCGGCATGGAAGGCGCCCTGGCGAGCGTCATCGGAGGCCTTGTGAGCTGTCCGGTCATCGCCGTCCCCACCAGCGTGGGCTATGGCGCGAGCTTTGGCGGCGTGGCCGCACTGCTCGCCATGCTCAACTCCTGCGCCAGCGGCGTTTCGGTCGTCAACATCGACAACGGCTTCGGCGCCGCCTACCAGGCAAGTCTTATCAATCATCTGAGCGCCGGCACGTCCTGCGCCCGCTAAGGAGCATTTCATGTCCAACCATCAGCACGCGCTTATCATCGACGGCACCTCGGGCATCAGCGGCGACATGACCGTCGCGGCCCTGCTCGACCTGGGCGCCAGCGAGGAGCATCTACGCGAGCAGCTCGCCACGCTTCCGGTCGACGGCTTTTCGATCGCCGTGACGCGCGTAAACAAGCATGGCATCGACGCCTGCGATTTCGACGTCCAGCTTGCAGAGGAGCTCGAGAACCACGACCACGACATGGCCTGGCTCTACGGCAACGAAGCAGCTGCCGAGCACACGCACGAGCATGAGCACCACCATCATGATCATGGCGAGCACGAACACAAGCACTGCCACGAGCATGACCATGAGGCCCACGGTCATGGCAACGAGGATCAGCATCACGCCCACCACCATCACCACCGTTCTTTGACGGACGTCAACGCCATCATCGAAGGCTCGCAGCTAAGCGATGGCGCCAAGCGTCGCGCGCTCGCCATCTTTGCCGTGCTCGCCGCCGCCGAGGCCAAGGCCCACGGCAAAACGCCCGAGACCGTCATGTTCCACGAAGTAGGCGCCATCGATTCCATCGTTGACATCTGCTCTGTCGCCATCTGCCTCGATGACCTGGGCATCGAGGATATTGTCGTCGAGTCGCTCTCCGAGGGTCACGGCACCATCCACTGTGCCCACGGCCTTATGCCCATCCCGGTGCCCGCCGTCGTCAACCTATGCCAGGCAGGCAATATCGCCCTCACGCCCGCACCGGTCGCCGGCGAGCTTGTGACGCCCACGGGCGCCGCCATCGTCGCCGCACTGCGCACGTCCGAGCACCTGCCGGCCCGCTACCGCATCGAGGCCGTCGGCTACGGCACCGGTAAGCGCCCCTACGAGGGCTGCTCCGGCACGCTCCGTTGCCTGCTTGTTCACGTGGATGCATAGCCATGGATGCCCGCAAAGAAAAAAGCCGCGCCGCCATCGTTGCGGCGTTCTCCGAGCTGCTACGCGAAGAGGACTACGGCAAGATTACCGTCGGCGACATCATCGCGCGCGCCCACGTAGGCCGCGCGACATTCTACGGTCTCTTTAAGAGCAAAGATGACCTACTGTCCGAGCTTGTGAGCGACATCTGCACCCACGCCCTCGACGACGATGGCACACCGCTCGACGACCCACTCGTGCAGGTCGAGCATATCCTCAACAACCTCTGGGAGCGCCGCCAGGGCGTTCGAGCCCTCGTAGCCGGCGCCGGCTCACGTGTCTTCGCCGACTGCTTACGCAAGACCATCATGTCACGAGCAGCCGAAACCGTCCCTACCAACCCAAACGGCCCCGCCGCCACCATGGACCGCAGTTTCCTACTGCACCACATAGCCTCAAGCTTCGTAGGAATGGTCCAATGGTGGGCCTGGCACAACTTCCAAGCCCCAAAAGAGGACGTAGCCAAAGACTACCTATCAGCCATAAAACCCCTCTTCAACTAAGTAAGAAGCTCATCCCAAAGCATCGCCCCAACCCAGGGCGCCACGCATCCCAAAGTGTCACTCGCGCTTCAACGCCCCTACCAGCAACAAGCCCCTCCCATCCAAATTCAGATATATATGTTGGGTTGCTTGTACGAATACAGCCAAGAATGCCTAGGGCTCGGTAAGGGTTAACTTCCCAACGCATTCCGCAGGACGCAAAAAGGCTCGCCGCACAAAGTGCGCAGCGAGCCTTTTTGCATGTCCGAGGACGCGTTGGGAAGTTAGCCCTTACCGAGCCCGGACCTTATAGAGCCGTCCTTTGACTAGAACATGCCCAAGAAACCATGCACAAACAGTGCAGCCAAGATAGCACCGACAAACGGAGCGATGCCAGGAACGAGCAGACCGTACTTCCAGTTGTTGTCAGCCTTGTTCTTGATCGGCAGCACCTGATAGGCCATGCGAGGACCAAGGTCACGAGCCTGGTTCATGGCGAAGCCGGTGATGCCGCCCATACCCATGCCAACGGCCCAAACAATCAGGCCGACGCAGATGGCGAGCATCAGGACGTTCTCGCCGGCGCGGCTAGCGGCAGCGAGAATGGCGCTGATGAACACAAAGGTGCAGATAGCCTCACAGAAGAAGTTGCGGGCATAGTTCGTGCCCTCGGTGGTGGGGTTGGTCGAGAAGATGTTGCGCTGGGCAATGGGATCGACGACGCCCTCGGAAGCTTTGAACTCATCGGCATACATCAACCACGCGATCACGGCGCCCACAAAGCCGCCGAGCATATCGGCAATCATGAAGGGGATGCAGCTGCTCCACGGCACCAGGCCGACGATGCACTGGGCAAGCACCATAGCCGGGTTCATGCACACGGCGCCGCCAAAGACAAACAGGCAGACCGAGATGCCAAAAGACCAAGTGGTAATGGCAAACATATGGCCGGAGCCCTGATACTTGGTGCCCTTGAGCACGGTATCGCAGTGCACTCCCACGCCAAAGATGATCATGAGGGCCGTTGCGCCGAATTCGCAGAGGAGTTTGGTAAGCATAAAACCTTATCTTTCTTGTCGGTTATAAACGATTCGTTTGGGCCACGCACTAGTGCTGCGCAACAACAACGCCCAGGCCATCGGGAATGACGGCCACCTTGGCATCGGCACCCTTCATCTCAAAGGCGAGCTTGAGCGCCTCCTCGAGGGTGTTGACCGGCGTCATGTGCATATCCTTGATCATCTGGTGATCGCACAGGTCGGTAACCATGATCACAGGATGATGCGCCAGGATGCGGGCAAAGATCTGGCTCGTCCACTGATCGGGCAGGGTCTCATCCTTGGGACGATCGATGCAGGCGCGCTCAAACTCCGCCGGGTCGTTGTCGGCGATGTTGTGATAGAAGCCCTCGCCGCCGTGACCGTCGGCACAACCGGCGACATCGATGATCACGCCACCCTCGGGAAGCGTGGCCTCGGCAGAGCACATGCCCTTCACGGCCTGATAGATGTTCTGATCGAGCGGGTAGCCACCGTTGGTGGTGATGGCGATCTCGCACTCAACGGGCTCAACGCCGGCAAGGCTCTTCACGAACTCGCAGCCAGCCTCGTGTGCCTTGTGGATGTCACCGGCGAAGGAGCCGATGACCTCATGCTTGCCGTTGAGAACCACGTTCAGCACAAAGGCAAGGTGAGCCATCTCGGCAGCGGCAAACATGTCCTCGCTCACGTGGTTGTGGCACAGGTTGCCGGCGCGCGAATGAGAATCGTTCACAAACTGACCGTTGTGGTTGTACATGATGGTCTTGTAGCTGGCGATGCCAGGCAGGACGGACTTGCGGCTACCAGAGAAACCGGCAAAGAAGTGCGGCTCAATAAAGCCCTCGGCAAGCAGCAGATCGCAATCGGCGGCAATCTTGTTGATGATGCACTCGCCACCAGAAGGCAGGGTGCCGATCTTTTTCATCATGCTGTCGTCAGTCGCGACGTGCATAACGATTTCCTCGTTGGCAACGATCTCCTCGCCATACTTGTTGACGAGCTCCTCGTGCGTCGACGGACGATGCATACCCGTAGCAACCAGAATGCGAACGCGCGCCTCAGGCGCAGCGGAATGGATGTGATGCAGCAGAATAGGCATCGTCACACGCGAGGGAACGGGACGCGTATGGTCGGAGCTAATGATGACGATATCCTTTTTGCCAGCACAAAGCTCCTCGAGCGAAGGCGAGCCATAAGGGTTGGCAAGCGACTCCTCTACCAGCTCTTCCTGCGATTTCGTGGTCTTAAACTCGTTTTGATGACCCTCCATCACACCAGCGAAGTTCTTATCCTCGAGCTCTAGATGCAACGTCTTGTGGTCAAACGGTAGTTCACATTCAAACAATGACGAGCGCCCTCTTCCTTTCAACTGACACACTAGATAAACCGTTGGAAGGATACGCCGCTCACCGAAAAACTCCACCGTCCACCGACTCATTAACACAACGTTCATATTTGACCCACAACAAAACGGCCGCGATCCCAAACGGGACCGCGACCGCCTGTCAAAGACACTATAGACAGGATGATTTACGCAGCGCCGAGGCAAACATCTAGCCCGAGACGTACGCACGTAAGCCATTTTGCATAAATGCGTTAATTAATTGCATAAAATGGCGCATGGATTTCTAGCCGTAACAGGGTGGTACCCTCCGGAGCGTGCATTTTTGCGAGTATTCAGCATCGCGGGATAAGATTTTGGTGTCAAAAGTCTTTCAAAAGGTAGATAGTCCTCATGACTCGTCCCATCTGGATAGCATGCGGCGAGAAACCAGCCATATATGAACATCGCCAAAGCCCAATCGTCGTGCAAAAGCATCAACAGGGGCCGCGAACGTCACCCATAGCCTTATGCACCAATCTTTGGCTGCTGAAAACTCCGTTTTTTGCACGTCGTCCCAAGCACCACCCTCACCCAGCGGCTGATCCGCCGTAAACCGAGGACGAAAGGACCCGATGGGTTTCCCTCTGAATGCATTCCGCAGCACGAAGCCCCATCAAAGTGCGAGAAGCGCGCCATCTTTTCCCCAGCCAGTAATCCGCCGAAGACCGGACATCGCAGGGCCCGCCATTAGTTTACTTTTAGGCACGTCCTCGGACATGCAAGAAGCCCTCGCTGCGCACTTCGTGCGGCGAGGGCTTCTTGCGTCCTGCGGAGTGTGCCTAAAAGTAAACTAATGGCGGGCCCGGACGACTACAGGGCTATCGATTACCCCGTGTTCTGCAGTCCTGCCGAGACGCCGGTCACAGTCGAAAGAATCAGGCTCATGTACTCGGCCTTCTTCTCCTCAGCCATCTCGTCCTGGTTCATACGCACCTCGCGAAGAGCGCGGACCTGAGCGATGGATAGGGCGTCGACGTAGGGGTTGCGCACGCGGACAGCGCAGCCGAGCACGCGGCGACGCTGCAGCGGCCATTCATCACCGACGATGGCAAGGACCCACTTACGCGTGAGCTGCATCTCGGTGAAGACCTTCTTGGACAGATCCTGGCGGTCGCCCAGGTGCAGATACATCTTGGCGATGCGCTGGTCAGTCTTGGCGATCGACATCTCGATGTTGTCGATAAAGGTGCGGAAGAACGGCCACTCCTGGTAGGCAGCCTTGAGCTGGTCAAGATCGCCCAACTGCTCGCAGGCGGTACCCAGGCCGTACCAAGCGGCCAGGTTAATGCGAGCCTGGCTCCAGCTGAAGATCCACGGAATGGTACGCAGGTCATCGAGCGACTTGGCGCCCAGGCCGCGCTTGGCGGGACGCGAGCCGATCGGCAGCAGACCGACCTCGGTCAGCGGCGTAACGGTCGAGAACCACGGTGTAAAGTCCTCGGTGTTCAGCAGGTCCAGATAGCGCTCGTGGCTTGCGGTGTTGAGCTTCTCGGCCATATCCCAGAACTTCTGCGTGGTCTCGGTGTTGGTCTTCTCGACACTCGGGGCCGACTGCAAAAGCGTTGCGGCGGCAACGGACTCAACATGGCGCTGAGCCAGCGTGCGGTTGCCGTAACGGGCAAAGATGACCTCGCCCTGCTCGGTAAGCTTAAAGAAGCAGTTGACCGAACCCTTGGGCTGCGCCAACACGGCCTTGTTGGCCGGGCCGCCGCCACGGCCCACGGCACCGCCGCGACCGTGCATGAGCACCAGGTCGATATCGTTCTTCTCTGCCCACTTGGCGATGCGCTCCTGCGCGGAGTGCAGCGCAAGCATGGCCGTGGTAGGACCGGCATCCTTGGAGGAGTCGGAATAACCCAGCATGACCTCCATGCGGCGGTTGGTCTGGGCAAGGCGCTTTTGCACTACGGGCAGCGTAAGCATCTGGTCGAGCACGTCGACGCAGCCCTCGAGGTCCTCGAGCTGCTCGAACAGCGGGATCACGTCGAGCTCGGGGACATCCTCCTCGTGTGCAAAGGACAGGTGGGCAAGCTCAAAGACGTCGGCCACATGCTGGGCGCTCTTGGTGAACGAGATGATGTAGCGGTGCGCCATCTTCTTGCCGTAGCGCTTTTGGATGGAGCCGATGGCACGGAAGGTGTCGATGACCTCGCGTGTCATGGGTTGCAGGTCGCCATGGATACCGTTCTCGTGGATATCCTTGAGGGCGCGGGCGTGCACCACGGAGTGCTGACGGAACTCCATCTCGACCATATGGAAGCCGAAGGACTCGACCTGCCAGATGATGGTCTGGACCGGGCCGTAGGCAGTACGGACGGCGCCGCAGGCGGCCAGCGATCGCTGGACGACGCGCAGGTCCTCCAGGAACTCATCGGCGCTGTGGTACATGGTGTCGGTGATACGGCGCACGGTGGCGTTCAGACGGTCGGCCATGACGAGCATGACGGCGCGATGCGGCTCGTGCTCGGAGATCAGCTCGGCGCGGGCCGTGTACCGAGGGCTCATCTCGACCTGATGGTTCCACAGGTTGATGAGCTCGGCAGAAGGCTTGCTGTAGGTGGCCTCGAGCGTGAGGTTGCGGCCGATGCGGCGGCACTTGTCCTCGAGCTTGAGCACCATGTGGGTGAAGTACTTGGCGGCGACCTCACGGCTCACCTTGGCGGTGACGTTGGGGTTACCGTCGCGGTCGGAACCGATCCAGCTGCCGGGATGGAAGAACGCCGGGCACAGCGGCGGCACGGTGCCGGCCTTGTCGCCCAGCACCCAGTCGTCAAAGCGACGATAGATGACGGGGATGACGTCGAACAGCGTGTTATCGAAGATGTCGATGATGGTATCGGCTTCCTCGACCGGCGTGGGCTTCTTGAGCGCGATGGGGCTCGTACGCACCAGGGCGTCGATCTCCTGCAGCATATGGCGCTCGTTCTCCACCAGGTCGGAGCCGCCCAGACGCGGACGCTCCTCTAGCAGGTTGGAGATACGGCGAATCTTGCCCTCGACGGCCTTACGACGGGCCTCAGTGGGATGCGCGGTAAAGACGGGGTGGAACTCAAGCTTGCCGAGCAGCTCGTTGGCACCCTCGACGCCCATCTCGTTTACCAACTGGTGATAGGCGACGGTGAGTTCGTTGGCGGGATCGACCTCGGTATCGGTCGATGCGCCGGCCTCGCGCTCACGCAGCTGCGCGACACGGTAGTTCTCCTCCGACAGGTTAGCCAGATGGAAGAAGCTCGTAAAGGCGCGAACGATGATCTGCTGCTTATCAAGCGGCAGGCTGTCAATCAGATCGACGACTTCGCGAAACGCCACGGCGGTGGGCTCGTCGGCAGTGGGCACGCCCTGTTCGTCAACGGACTCGTCGGCAGCGCGGCTACCGGGGTTGCCAGCATTGGCCACAATCTCGGCTGTCAAAATCTTGTCGAACAGGTCCGCGATCTCGGGATCATACTCGCTAAGCACACGACGTTCCAGGCGCAGGAACAGCGCCAGATTATCGCGCAGCTCCTCGGGGATCTCGATCTCGGCGAGACGCTCCCTGGACTCGGCATTCGAGCCGATTCGGTTAACGAGGCGGTTGACCACGGCAGCGACGCGCGCCGCGGCTTCGGGTACAGACTGGTTGCTTAGGTTCTCAGCCACGTTTCCTCCCATTCCTCCTTCTATGCACGTAACATGCGGTATTCATTATAGGCGCTTGAGAAATACTTTCGACACTGATTGCGCTTTACCACACAAAAGTATTTTCTGCATTGCAAGGGTTTTTGCCCTAAATGGTCGTATTTCTCGGTGGGCGGCATACGTAAATGGGGGCATTCCGCATAAAAGCGAAACACCCCCGTAACAATCGCTCGCAATGAGCTGGGCACCTCAGCGGCACTACAGCTCAAAAATCATGCGCTACAGGCGCTCGCGAACCGCCTCGACGACGTTGGCCAGATCGACGAGAACCTCGTCATGGCTCTGCATGTCGCGCACCTTGACCTTGCCGGCGGCAAGCTCGTCGCCGCCCAGGACCAGGATGAGCTTGGCGCCTACCTTATCGGCCTGCTTAAACTGGGCCTTGAGCGAACGGCCCTGATAGTCGGCCTCGGTCACGATGCCTGCGGCGCGAAGCTTCTGCGTAATGGCAAAGACGTTCTGGCGCAGTTCCTTGCCGGCATTGGCGACATAGACGCACGGGGCCTCATCGGCACCCAGATCGCTGCCAAAGGCCTGCAGGGCCAGCAGGGCGCGCTCAAAACCGACGGCAAAGCCGACGCCCGCCGTGGGCTTGCCACCCTCGAGCTCGACCAAGCCGTCATAGCGACCGCCGCCACCGATGGAACCGACGCCGGCGCCGGGAGCCTCGACCTCAAAGACGGTGCGGGTGTAGTAGTCCAGACCACGCACCAGGGTGGGATCCTCTACATACTCGATACCGGCAGCATCCAGATAGCGCTTGACTTGCTCGTAGTGCTCGCGGCACTCGTCGCATAGGTTGTCGCCCATCAGCGGGGCGTCGGCCATGATCTCGCGGCAGTGGTCGTTCTTGCAGTCGAAGGCGCGCAGCGGGTTGAGCTCGGCGCGCTCGCGGCACTCGTCGCACATCTCGTCGGCGTGATCGAGGATAAACTGCTTGACCTGCTCGCGATAGGCCGGACGGCATTGGGCATCGCCCATCGAGTTAATGAGCAGACGGAGCTTGGACAGGTCGAAGCCCAGGCGCTTGTAGAACTCCATAAGCATGATGATGCACTCGGCGTCGGCAGCCGGATCGGGAGCGCCGAGCCACTCGATGCCCACCTGATGGAACTGGCGCAGGCGACCCTTCTGGGGACGCTCGCCGCGGAACATGGCCTCGGCGTAGTAAGCCTTAAACGGCGTGGAGCCCTGGGGCACCAGGTTGTTCTCCACGACGGCGCGCACCACGCCGGCCGTGCCCTCGGGACGAAGGGCCAGGCGCTGCTTGGGCTTGAGCTTGGTATCGGTACCCTCGGTAAAGACGCGCTCCAGGTTGGCGCCGCTGAACACGCGGAACATTTCCTTGCGCACGACGTCGGTCGACTGGCCGATACCGTGGACAAACACGTCCACCTGCTCGATTGCGGGCGTCTCGATGGGTTTAAAGCCAAACGGCTCGAACACGCCGGCCGCAATCTGCTGCATCTTTTGCCAGGCGCGCATCTCGGCGCCGATAAGGTCGCGGGTTCCCTCCGCCTTCTGTGCCTGCATGGGCAAACACCTTTCTTTTGTATCGCGTCATAGGTAACGGTCATTATACGGCACAAACACAAACAGCGGCGGCGCGTCTGACCGAACGAGGGTATGGGGACTCGTTCGGCCAGACGCGCCGCCGCTGTATGTGATCCCTATTCCTCCATCCCCAAGGGATCACGTGGTCCGAAGGGGACGGAGGAAAAGGGATCATTTCGTAGGCCCGTAGCCGCCTTGGAAACCGAATGATGGTACGAGCATCCATTCGGCTTCCAAGGCGGCCACGGACAGAACGGGGCGAACAGAAAAGAGCGACGGGCGTCTACTCCCCCGCCACGCTTGCGCGCAGCTTGGCGGCGATGGGCTCCGAGGCCAGCAGGAATACGAGCATGACCACGGAGCACGCCAGGCACACGATCCAGGTGCTCGCAAAGGAGCCCGTGGCATCGAACAGCACGCCCGAGACAATGGCGCCCACGGTGCCGCCGACCATCTCGAGCGAGGTGATGGTGCCCGTGACCTTGCCGAGGTCGGCCATGCCAAACTGCTTGGACGCGGCGATGGTAGGCGTGATGGTGCCCATGCACGTTCCAACACCAAAGCTCACAGCGGCGACAATAGGACCGAGGTCCGTCGTCGGGAAGCACAGCGCCACGCAGGCGATAATGCACGCAACGGAGCCAAGGATATTGCCAAAGCGCAGGCCAAAGCGGTCATAGATCGCACCGAGCGAAATCTTGGCGATAACGACGGTAACCATATAGGCCGAAAGCACGGTACCCGCCCACATGGGATCGTGGCCGCCCGTGACGATCTTGGCGCCGTTGACGGTAACGCTCGTCATGTTGGTAACCTGGTTGGGCAGGATGGCGCCATTGACCAAGCCCATAAAGAGGAAGGCAACGACGAGCAGCCAAAACGCCGGGCTCTTCTTGATGCGAGACCAGCCAACGTTAACCTCGGGCGCCGTGTGCTCGTCCTTGTCGCCAGCCGTCGAGACGGACGGATCGCCCGGGTTCTCGCCGAGCGGTTTAAGGCCGATCTCGGAAGGCTTGGTGCGGAAGGAATAGGCCGTGATGGGCAGCGCCGCCACCATGCAGATAGCCGCGAGCACCAGGAAGGCGGAACGCCAGCCAACGCTCACGATGAGCGAGCTTACGATGGGAGACAGAATAGCGCCGCCAAAGCCCGAGCCCGAAAGTGCGATGGAGATGGCAAGGCCTCGCTTGGCCGTAAACCAGTTGGCGGTCACTAGGCTGATGAGCAGGCGGGTCGAGGCGACGGCAAAGCAGCCCGAGACGGCAAAGAGCACGTAGACCTGCCACAGCTCACCCACGAAGCTCATGCCCGCGAGCACCGCCGAGGTAGCGATAACGGTGAGCGAGCCCAATACGCGGCCACTCACCTTATCGGCGACATGGCCAATGACAAGTGAGCCGATAACGCTCACCACGGTGGAGATGGCGTTGGAGATGTTGTACTGCGCAAGTGTGATGCCCAGGTCGCTTACGATGAGCGGCTGAAACAGGCTCATGCAGTTAACGAAAATCGTGTAGCACGTGGCCATGATCACGAAGCCGGAGGCCACCACGAGCCAGCCGGGGAAGAACTTACGCTGCTGGGGCATACTGCTCCTTATTTAACAAACGAATAGCCTGCGCCGGGCGCCGGTAGTGCCCAAGATTGCCTTGAAAGACAAGGGCATAGGCCTTATGGCCATGCCCGCAGGCTTGAAAGGCAAGGTTGGGTGCTACCGGTGGTCGGCGATATAGCCCAAAGCGACGGCGGTATAAGCCGCAGCACCGAGCGGCAGCTCGGCATCGTTAAAGCGCGCCTTGGGATGGTGCTGGGCAAAATGCTCGTCCGTATCGGTCACGGCCGCGCCCACCGTAAAGTACGCACTTGGAATCTCGCTCGAGATAAGTGCGAAATCCTCGCTCGCCATGGCGTGGAATAGCGGCAGGAAGGCAGCCTTGGGCAGCACCGCGCCCACGTAGCCAAGCGACGCCTGAGTCATATCGCTGTCGAGCACAAGCGGCGGAACATCCGAAAGCGTCTCGATGGTTGCCGGCGTACGATATGTTGTGGCAACGCCGTTAACGACCTCCGCGATGCGGGTCTTGAGGTGAGCCATGAGCTCAACATCAAAGCCGCGCAGCGTTCCCTCGAGCACGCAGGTGTCGGGGATGACGTTGGCCGCCAAGCCGCCAGCGAACTTACCAACGGTAAGTGCGACTTCCTTGGCCGCCGGCACCTCGCGGGAGATAAGCTCCTGGAGCGCCAGATGCACATGCACGCCTGCCGTGATGGGGTCGATGCAGATCTCGGGGCTCGAGCCATGGCCGCCCTTGCCCTGGAGCGTGATACGGAAACCGTACACGCCCGAGAGCGCCGGGCTGCCGTAGAGCACCAGGCCAAGCGGCGACTGGCTGTTGACATGCATGGCAAAGGCCGCCTGAGGACGCGGGTTCTGCAGCAGGCCATCGGCGATGGCAGCGCGTGCCCCCTCAAAGGTCTCCTCACCCGGCTGGAACAGCAGTTTGACGGTGGCATTGGCGTCGACAAGCTCGGCCTCGCGGGCCTTGAGCAGGCGAGCCGCACCAAGCAGCGCCGTCGCGTGCATATCGTGACCGCAAGCGTGCATGCAGCCGTTGGTGGATGCAAAGGGCTCGCCGGATTCCTCGGCAACGGGCAGGGCGTCCATGTCGCCACGAAGCATGATGACCGTTCCGGCCTGCTCGTCCTTGCACGTGCCATTGCCCTGAGCGGCCGCACCGGCACCGATCAGGCCAACGACGCAGGAACCGTCGACTAGCGTGGTATGGGGGATGTCCATCTCGTCCAGACGTGCCTGGATATAGGCAGACGTCTGCGGAAGATTGTTACCCAGCTCGGGCATCTGGTGTAGATCGTGTCGCCACGCAGCGAGCTCGTCTGCAAAAGCCTGAGCTTCTGCAACAAGACCGTCACCGATAGCGGTCTGCGCCGCCGCGGTGGCCTTGGGCGCTGATTGCGGTTGAAGATCGGACAGTGCTGGTGCCATAGATGCCCTCCAGTAACGTTTTTGCAGCAAGCACTTTGATAGCGTAAAGTGCAAGGTACTACTTTAAGGGCGACGCATAAAAAATGCCGCCCCGGGAGGCGGCGCAACAAATTGTTTACAATTGCGGACGCGGCTTTCGACGCAAAAAATCGAAATGCGTCTCGCTCAAGATAATCGAAAGAAAGATGAGCGCGAAGCCGGCGAGCAGGCGCGAGGTGAGCGCCTCCCCCATCAGCAGCACCGAGAACAACACGCCCGAAGGCGACTCCATCGAAAGGAGCAGCGAGCCCGTCGAGGCCGGGACATGCGCCAGGCCGACGTTTTGGATGAGCAGAGCCACACACGTACAGCCCACCGATAGAAACGCCATCACACCGATAAAGCTCGGCGTCCACACGGACAGCGGCGCTTGGGTCTCGAATAACAGCGACGAGATCAGGCTCAGCACGCCGTTGCCCACAAACATCCAAAACGTGATGACGTTGATGTCCATCTTGCGGCCATACTTGGCGGTCACCGCCATCTGGATGGCAAAGAAGACCGCGCCGCCCAGTGTGATGACATCGCCGACATTGAACTCGACGCTATCGAGCGCCACCAGCCCAATGCCCGCCAGGCACAGCAACGCGGCGCCCAAGTTGTAACGGGTAAGCTTTTCGCCGCTTAGAACGTAGCTCGCAAACGGAACCAAGATGCAGTACGTGCCCGTCAAAAACGCGCTTTTGCCTGCCGTGGTCTGTGCCAGGCCGATCGTCTGCAAACCGTAGGCACCCCACATGAGCGCGCCCATGCCAAGTCCAACAATCAGGTTTCGAGCGTTGAAATGGGCAATGATGCGCTTGTGGAAGATGACAAGCATGACCAACGACGCCGGAAGAAAACGAATGTAGAGCAGCTCGAACACCGGAACGGTATCGAGCGCATCCTTCATGGTGGTGAAGGAATAGCCCCAGATGACCGCTATCGAAAGCAGCAAGACCTTCCAGAACAGCGGCGAGCGTGCGCCGGCGCCCCGGGGAATACCGCCCGCGCCCAAATCCTCACGGGCTACAGGGCTATCGGGCAAGTTTTCGATTTCGTTGGCAGCGTATTGGGCCATGGAACATCCTCGCACTCAATCTGGGCGTGGTGTCCGCACGCGTATGGCTGCGTGCCGCCTCATGGTCAAATAAAAACAGGGCGCACCGGACCCCCGGCACGCCCCGCTACTGTAGCAACAACCAAGCAGCCCGTGCAATTCACTACGCTAAAGCATCGGGTTGTAAGACCTCGATGTTCCGACGGCGTTTACGTTGCTGTATTAAATCAATTTAGTACTCTCCAGCTTTTCGATAATCCAGTCGTTGGCTTTGATGACCGGGCGGCGGAAGACGACGCCCAGGGCCAGCGACGGAATCAGATAGCTCGCCAGAATACCCAGCTCAACCCAGTACTCCATATGGTAGGCACCGGCCATGGCGGCGTGCATGGCGTTGATGCCGTGGGTAAACGGCAGGAACGGGTAGATCGCCTGGAACACGGGACCGGTCATCTCGATGGGGAACGTGCCGCCCGAACCGCCGACCTGCATGACCAACAGCACGACAGCGAGCGCTTTGCCGATATCGCCAAACGAAACCGTAAGCGTGTAGACGATATTGGAGAACACGAGACTCGCAACCCAGCCCGCCAGCACAAACTGCAACGGGTTGTCGCACTGGATGCCAAAGAACAGAATGTCGCCCGCGCACACGAGCGTTGCCTGCAGCAAGGCCAGACCGCCAAAGAACAGATAACGGCCCAGGTAGATCTCGTGCAGGCGCACGGGAATGAGCTCGTTGATAAGCTCATCGTCAACCGAGACCTTCATCATGGCCGCCAGAACAATCGAGCCCACCCACAGCGACAAAATCGTATAGAACGGCGCCATGGCCGAGCCGTAGTTGCGGATCGGATAGACCGGCTTGCGGTCGAGCGCGACGGGACCGGAAAGCGACACGGCCAGACCCTCGGGGTCGTTGCCGATCATCGTCTTGATTGTGGCCAGGTCACCCGAGATCAGAGCGCTATCAAGCTCGTCCTTAAAGGCACTGATCTTGTCCGACGCCTCGCCCAGCTGATCGGAAGCCTTGTTGACGAGCTTTGCAGCCTTGGAGAGACCCTTAGCGAGCGAACCAGAAGCGTCGGTCAGACCGCTCACGGCGCTATCCAAGTCGCCCGAGATACCGTTCAGGGAATCCAGAACGCCCGAAATGGTCTTCTTGAGCTCCTTGGCCTTGACCGAAAACGTAGAGTCGTAGTCAGTCTTGGCACCCGAGATACCCGCCTTGGCATCGGCGATGGCCTGGTCGACCTCGGCACGCGAGTTGTTGACCTCCGCCATGCCGTCCGAAAGGGACTTTGCGGTCGCCGTCAGGTCCTTCGCATTGTTGCGGTACTCCACGGCAATTCTGCCCAGCGACGTCGCAGCGGACTTGAGGCCGTCTTTGAGCTTGTCATCACTCACCTGGTCGGCTAGGTTGCGGAGCCGATCGGCCATCGCATCGATATCGTCAGCACGCGTATTGAGTGCCGCCGCGGCTTCGTTGAGCTGAGATACCGTAAGGTCAACATGCTGATTCGCTGCGTCGAATGCCTTCGCAAGCTCGGCGGAGACGTTGTCGAACGAACCCGCGCTTCCGTCAATCGCCGCGTTAACGGCATCGTTGGCGGCCTTGAGCGCTTCCTTGGAATCATTGATGCCGCTCTTGGCGTGCTCCATCAGCTGCTTCGTCGACTCATCAACGGTGCCCGTCTGCTTGAGCATGCCGCCCGCCGATGTCAGTGAATCGGACGTAGAGCTCAAAATGCCCGCAAGCGACGTCGCGCTCGCCTGAACGTCCTGCAGGTCCTCGACCGAATCGCCCAGCGTAGAGGACAGATTGGCGATAAAGTTGCTCACCTGGTCGGTACTCATATAGTCGAGCAGGCTGGACACGGTCTTAAGGCCGATGGTCGTGATGGTTTCGGTAAAGGTCTCGTTGACCTGACTCTGGACGGCGCTCGAACCCTTTTCAGTCACGATCTGTGCGATGGCGTTGGCCTTCTGGTTCTCATAGAACTCGATATCGGCGTGCTTCACCTCGGTCGAGAAAAGCGTCATCATGTCAGCGCTAAACGTTTTGGGGATAACGACGGCAGCATAGTACGCGCCCGACTTAACGCCCTCGATAGCCTTTTCGCGATTGTTGAGCACAACCCAATCGAAGCTCTCGTTGCCGCGTAGGGTGGCGGTCACGTTTTCGCCCACGTTAACCTCGACGGGGATCAAATCGCTCTCGTAACCCTCATCGGTGTTGACCACGGCGATCTTAAGATTGCCGGTGTTGCCGTACGGATCCCAGCTGCCGGCGATGTTAAACCACGCGTACAGACACGGTACGATAATGAGGCCCATCACGACAACCAAGCCGATCACGGAGCGAGACACGTTTTGGACATCGCGCTTAAACAGATGCAGGATGTTCTTCATTTATGCCTCACCTCCTTTGGAGTGCTTGCCAAGCGCGGTGGTATCTCCATCATTTGTGGCTGTGCTGTCGCTGCCCTGAGATTTATGGTGCGAGCCGATATGCGGCAAGCGGCCCGTGGACTGATCGCCGCCCTTGGCACCACGCTCGCTGGCGTTGAGGCCAAACATGTGGCGGGCGGCAGGAATGGCGGCCGTGTGTTCGCGCATCTCGCGACGCAGGTCCTCATCCGAAAGCGCCGAGATGCGCATCTGGGTATTGAGGCTCGCGCGGATATATTCGATATTGATAAGCCAGCCGCAGATGGCAATAACCGAGATGATCCAAATAACAAGCAGGATGATCTTGCCGTTATTGTCGATATCGAGAACCGTCGACAGGACAAAGAGCAGGACCTGAACGCCCACCACGGCGGCAAAACCGCCCTTGATGTAGTACGGGTAGCGATGTTCAAAGGCGACCGCATGATCGAGCAGTTCGCGACGGTACGAATCGGAATCGAGCATGACACGCATGGCCGTGCGCAGCGAGTAGCGCTGGCGCGGCAGGTCGTTGGACTCGCAAATCATCATACCGGTCGTGGAGAGCTGTTTATCAAAGAGCAGGTTAAGGTTGAGCAGCAGCGGACGCAGTTGCAGGCCGATAAAGAGCGCCACGATCAAGAACACGCCCAGAATGCACAGGTTAAACAGGTAGTTGAACGAGTACATGCCGCCGACCGTCTCACGCAGCAGATTGATGCCGTAGGTAAAGGGCAGCAGCGGATGCAGCCACTGGAAGAAGCCGGGCATCATCTCGATGGGGTACATACCCGATGAACCCGGAATCTGCACGATAACCAGAATGACGCCGATAGCCTTGCCGATATGCTTAAACGTGGTGGACAGCGCATAGATGATATTGACGTAGGTGAACGAGATGGCGATGCCGCCCAGCACGAACAGCAGCGGGCTGACGCACTGCACGCCAATCACCAGATCGCCTACCGTAACGATGATGGCCTGCAACGCGCCCAGGATCACCATGAGCAACCAGCGGCCAAAGTAGCCCTGACGCGCCGTAAAGCTGCCAACACCTTCACGGTCGACCTCGAGCTTGTAAATGGCGATGAGCACATAGCCGCCCACCCAAAGCGCCAGATTGGTGTAGAAGGGAGCGATGCCCGAGCCAAAGCTCTTGACCGGATAGATTGACTTGGACGTCAACTCAACCGGAGACGCCATGAAATCTGCCACGTCATTGACATCGACGCCCATCAGATCGGCCAGCTCGCCCATGGACTCGGAGGTCTGCAGCGCCGCGATGTCATTGGCGGCGGTTGCAAGCTTGTCCTGGACCTTGGCAAGCGAGGAATCGGTCTGGGACAGCGTGGTCTTGGCCTGGCCGAGCGTAGCGCTAAGCTGCGCCAACGTGCCGCGCGCATTTGCAAGTGTAGGTGTCATACCCGAGACGATACCGGTCAGGTCGCCCGAAACGGCAGCAAAAGAGTCGAGCGCGCTCGAGGCCTTCGGCAGCGCGTTTTGGCCCAAGTCCGTCTGGGCTTGGCCAAGGTTGGTCGCACCGGTATGAATTGCGTTATTGATAGCGTCACTGGCACCCGAAACAGCCGCTGCGTCATTCGCCATGGCGCTCGACTGCGCGGACAGACCGTCCTTGATGCTCTGAAGCTTTTCATTCTGCTCTCGAAGCAAATCGATGGTCGATACAATGCGCGCGTCAATTTCCTTGGAACCTGTCGACGTGTCATTGACGAGAATTTCCAAGTGCCCGATAACGGCCTTATTGTGGTCGATCGTCGCTTGGAGAGACTCAAGCGAGTTGTCGATACGGGTAGTCGTAGATGCGACCGTGCCCGTCAGCTTGCCAATCGCAGCGTTTGCGGAGACTGACGTCTTGGTGAGCGCAAGGCTGCCTTCCGAGAGCGCCTTGGAGAGCGAGGCGACAGAGTTGCCCGCCGTGGTGCGAGCTTCGCTCAGCAGGTCGTTGCCCTGGGAGATCGCCTGCGTCAGCGACGGTGCCTGGCCTTGCAAGCCGGCAAGTGCCGCATCAGCCGAGGCGATAGCGCCACTCGTCTTATCGATGGCGGCATTCATATCGCCAATCGAATCGCGCACCTCGCCCAAGGTGTCGGACGCCTCGGACACCGAACTTGCCAGCGAGTCCTGAGTCTGGGTTGCCTTGTCCTTTAAATCGACACCGGCATCCTTGGCGATACCGGCAACAGTCTTGCCTACCGTAGAGACAAATTCCGAGTTGATCTGCTCCTCGATGGTGTTTGCACCGGTATCGGTAACCTTGGGCGCAATGGCGCTCTTCTTCTCATTGACGTAGTACGTGAGCTTGGGCTGATGGTAGTTGCCGTCGAGCATCGAAACCAGGTTATCCGAGAAGTTCTTGGGAATCACGATAGCGGCATAGTACTCGCCGCTCTCGACGCCCTCCTTGGCATCGGCCGTCGAGTCGACGAACGTCCAGCCCAACTGATGATTCTCCTTGAGCTGGTCGACCACTTTGTCGCCAGCGTTGAGCTCACCCACCAAGTCGTTTTGGGTGCCTCGATCGTTGTTGGCGATAGCAATCTTGATGCCTTGGGTGTTTCCATACGGATCCCAGTTTGCCACGATGTTATACCAGGCATACAGCGAGGGAATAACGCACACGCCTAGGGTAACCACCAGGGCGACGGGGTTCACAAGCAGTCGCTTAATGTCGCGCTTAAATATCGCAAAGGACACCTTTGCATTGGATAGTTTGCTGCCGAGACTCACGCTTGGACCATCCATCCTGTCGTTAAATCGAATCGTACTATCGACAACCATTGTAGTAGGCGCTTTAACGTCTCAAAGCACAATGGTGTTGAGTTTTGCGGGTAGCAATATACTACGAAGATGAGTTAACGTACAGATGTACAGTATCCTAAATTTCAGCAGGTCACAAAACCACAACCCGCACAAATAAATGATCCCTTGGGGACGAAGGGATCATTCAAAAGGAAACGAGAGTGGAAAATCTCCCACTTGGGGGTGCGGACGATTTCTTGGACCGCGCCTAGGCGTATCCAAGCTTCCTGCGGT
>CALBBA010000261.1 GCA_937926755.1 uncultured Collinsella sp. | reverse complement strand
TTGCACGCCCTATAGTGAGTGGGCTCTCGCTTGAGCCGATGCTGCCAAAAGGCGGCCGATAGGGGCAATTATGGACAATCGAATCTTTGGGTATGCACGTGTCTCATCCGCGGACCAGAACTTGGACCGCCAGTTAGACGCGTTGGGAAAGTTTCCCGTTCAGCGGGACCAAATTTATGCCGACAAGGCAAGCGGTAAGGACTTTAGGCGTCCCCAGTACCAGCGTCTTCTTCGTAGGTTGCGCGAGGGTGACGTTCTCGTGATCAAAAGTATCGATCGTTTGGGCCGCAATTATCGTGAAGTCCTCGATGAATGGCGACGCATCACGGTGGATAGGAACGCATCCATCGTGGTGCTTGATATGCCGTTGCTCGATACGCGCGAGCAACCCGATGGCATTACGGGAACGTTCATGGCGGATCTGGTTCTTCAGATTTTGAGCTACGTGGCGCAGCTGGAACGCGAAAACATCAAGCAGCGCCAGGCCGAGGGTATCGCCGTCAAACGGAGCCACGGCGGCAACGTGGGTGGCAGGCCTCGCACTGCCGGCGTCAAAGCCGATGCTGCAGTAAGGCTCTATCTTGGAGGAGAGACTCCTATTCCCGATATTTGCGCTGCGACTGGCGTCTCCAAATCAACGCTGTACCGCATCCTTCGTGAACGCGGATTGGTGGGCGTCAGGAAATAAGTCCGTCTGCCGTTTCGCGATTTGCCTAATAGGCCCGAGTGCGGCGGCGTTACTATATAAGGGTGCGGTATTTCTCTAACCGAAAACCTGCGTGAACGCATGACTTGAGACGCCTTTTTAGAACTCACCGATCGCAGGAAAAAGACAACTCAACAGCGGCCGTGCATTGTTCCCAGCCATATGGCATGGCGGAGCCATGCCCGTTGTTGATTGGAGTGCCGCATCATGGCCGAAAACCAAGTCCAGTCCGAAAAGAAAATGACCAGCCTGAATGTCTCATCGGAGACCCGTGACGCCATAAAGGACATCAGCACGAGCCTTGGTCTCTCGCAGGCCGATACCGTCGCCCGCTTGGTCGATGGCTACCACCCTAACGCCACTCCCGGCGTGAAGGCTGCGGTCGACGCATCGGCCGTCCTCGATGAGGCGGTCGAGCGGGTCAAGCGCATCATCGTGGGCGCTGCCGAAGCTGCCGCGATGGAGGCTCGTGCTGCCCGCGAGGACGCCGACGCTGCCAAGAAAAGTGCAATGGAACAGATTCAGAGCATCAAATCTAATTGCGTCGAGCAGGTCGCCGCCATCAAAGAGAAATTCGAGCTGGATACTGCGAGCTTGGAGATTGAGAACGATGAGCTCCACGCCACCGCCGCCGATTACCTCTCGCAGCTCAAGAAGCTCGATTCCGAGAACAATCAGCTCTTGGCAGAATCAGCCGCAAAAGACGATCGAATTGAAAGCATGAGGGGTGCGGTCGACGCCGCGGCCAAGGCTCAGGCCGATCTCAACGTCTCCCTCCTCGCCCAGCGTGACCTGATGGCCGAGGTCGCCGCCCTCAAGGACCGCCTCGCCGCCTCCGAGCAGCGGGCGGCCGTGGCCGAGGCCAAGGTCGAGGTCATGACCCAGACGAGGGGCGTGTAGATATGTCCGACAAGCTAAGGCCGTCTCGCCGTGAGTTGATAACGGCAGGGCTAGTCGTCTTTTTGGTCACGCCACTCGTCTGGACTGTCATTGATGGTGCCGGCGCAAATCCGCTCACCATCAGCGGTGTCATCACCCGTCAAAATGCCGTCTGGGCTTCGCTTACGGCAGGTTCAGTGGTCATGCTCATTGGGGCTTGGCTGTTTGGCTGATGGCATTCAAAAACAATTAAGTTTGGAGTAATCGATGGAGCATCTCTCTGTTAAAAAGGCAATCAACCTAGCTCGGAACTTTGGGGCTGCGGGTGTTCTGGCAGCCGCCCTAGTTATGACCTCTGGGCGCAGCCAGGCAGACGATTATCAGACGGCAGTTCAGGTCGCCGATTCTGATAACGCGCAGGAAGACGGGGTTTACGGCAAGATGAAGTATTCAGTCACCGGCGTCGAGGTGCATGATTCCTCGACTGGCGATGGCGGGAAGGTTGCCGTTGTTCGCTGGCACGCCATTAACAACCGATCGGCAGATTCATGCGCTGTTGGTAGCTACATCACGGCTTATCAAAATAAGCAGATGCTATCTCGCGGGTTTGCTGCCGATTTGCAGGAAGATCACTTCTCTTCGCAAGGGCTTGCGCCGGGAGGCGAATGCGACGGTGTGTCGATTTTTGACCTCAACGACATGTCTCCCATCGAAGTGAAAGTCGACGGGATGGGTGCCGGGTCGAACTCCCTCGATCAGACTTTTGAATTGGAATAGTCCATATGGCGCCTAATTTCTAGAAACCTTCTAGAGCGCTTCTAGAAGGTTTCTAGAAGCGGGCGCAGCATCTTCGACCGACACGATGTCTCGGTAGATAAGGCGATGCCTGGCGTCACGCCACTCGTCGCCGTGGTAGTGGCCGAAGAACCAGGCGCGGCAGCCGAGTCGCCCGTCGAGCTCGCCAAGGAATCGTTGCAGCCGGTCGTCCAGATACTCGCGTTCGCGCTCCCGGCATAGTTGCTCTGCCAGGTCGGCAGGAGCCTCGTGAGTCACAACGTGGTCGACTTTCCAGCCCACGCGGTCGAGCGAGGCGCGGCAGTGCTCCATCTCTTCCTCGCTCGGCATCTCCTCGGGCCACCAGCTCCTCCCCTCCCTGCGATACTGCCTGTCGTTGCTCGCGGCACCGCCCATGGCAAGGACCGTGAGCCCGTCGATGTCGAACACCTCTCCGCGCATCAGGTGCAGCACGTGCGGTCGCACCTCATGGACGAGCCCGCCGTTCCACTCCCGTACCGGCAGATTAGCCAAGGCGTGATGGTTCTCATGGTTGCCGTCTACGAAACACGTGGTCCACGGCTTCGACTCGAACCAGTCGAGCCAGTATTTCTCGGCGTTGGATCCATCCCAGACAAAGCCGAAGTCGCCGGCCACGATCACCACGTCATCGCGCGTCAGGGTCCGGCCCAGCGGCCAAGACTTGGAGGTAAACCGGCTGGACCCGTACTCGGCCCTGCCGTGCACGTCGCCCGTCACATAGACCGTCATCAGTACGCACCCCACGGCAGGATTTTGTCCCCGAGCCCCACGATCCGGTCATACAGCACCGTGTGCCGTTCGTCCGGATTGCCGTCTCGGTGAAAATGTCCGTAATACCAGCGCTTGTAGTCCAGGCGGTCCTCGAGCTCGTCGAGGAATCCGGTCAACCGGTCCACATCAGGGCGTTCCCAGCCTGGGTCCGGGTAGAGCGTCGGCGAGAGCATGCGCGTGGCGCAGGTATGGGTGATGACGCAGTCGACCTTCCAGCCGACCTCGTCGAGCCTTGCCCGCGCGGTATCGAAATCGCGCTCGTCCGGGAGCTCCTGAGGCCACCAGCTGGAATACGGCACGCGGTATTCCCTGTCCACGCTCGTGGCACCGCCCATGGTGAAGATTGTCGAACCGTCGAGCTCAAAGACCTCGCCGCGCGTCAGGCGCCGAATAGACGAAGTATCCGACAGGCGTTGCGTCAGCCCGCCGTGCCACGGTTCCATGGGACGCTCCTCCCAGTGGTCGAAGCGCTCGTGGTTGCCGTCGACGAACAGTACCGTGTAGGGGCGCGACTCCAGCCAGGCGATGTCGGCGCATTCCTCGGCAGAGAAGTTCCATGGAAAGCCAAAGTCACCGGCGACGATGAGGTAGTCGTCGCTCGTCAGACTATCCCCAAGCTCCCAGTCGCGGAGCTTTTGCATGTCAAGCCCACTGTGGATGTCGCCTGTCACATAAGCCGTCATCGGATTGCCGCTTCCCTCTTGTACGCCGCCAGCTCGCGCTCGACCTGCCTGTCGCCGGTCTCGTTGACCCACCAGGGCCATTTCACCCGGCCGCACGGCTTGTCGACTCCGGCGAACCATTCCCTCAGCTCGTCGAGGCTCACCGGGGAGTGCCCGTTGGCATCGCAACCGACGTCGTAGCGCAGAAGGCCCTGCTTGCGGTTGAACTCGTTGTACGCGCCGCCGCTGCTGTGGATGTGCCCGTGGAGGTGCCACGATCCATGGCTCATGCCCTGCCAGTCGGCCATGGGGTAATGGCTCAGGACGATCTTCTGCCCGTCGATCTTGAGCACGCAGATCGGCGGCTCCACGGTGAACGCGCCCGCGACCGCCGGCTGGGTCCAGTCCTTGTCGTGGTTTCCCGGGACGAGGTGGATATGTCTGCAAGCGATCTGCTTGCGCAGCCCATAGGCGTCCTGGGCGGTCATCTTGAATGAGAAATCCCCTAGGATGTAGAGCTCGTCATCCACGGCAACCTTACCGTTGATGTTGTCGACGATGGCGTCGTTCATCTGCCAAATCGTCTCCCACGGGCGGTCGGTGAACTTCAGCACGTTCTCATGCCCGAAGTGGGTGTCGCTGGTGAACCAGATCATTCCATTGTCTCCTTGTCGCTAAAAACCGTTCTCCTTTGCGCAGTTGAGGAGACGTATTTTGAGCGACATGAGGCGTTCGAACCTCATGTTCTGTGCTCCAATCTGCCGGATTGTCCCAGCTAAAACTTCAAAACCTCGTGCGGGCAGAAAACCGTGTCCCGTTTGTGGGGTCATAGTATAGGCACTGTTAGAACTAATAGCCCAAATACGTTGCCAACTAGCCACTATTAGCAACTATTAGGCCTTTTGGACAGTCGAACTGACTAATAGCCACTATTTGTTGGGCTGTTTTGCAACCACGAGCGCTGCC
>CALBBA010000260.1 GCA_937926755.1 uncultured Collinsella sp. | reverse complement strand
TGCCAGCCTGATCAGATCGGCATGGCGCTCGCTGTGTGCGGGCCCTTCGTTGCTTTTGCTGCCGGCCAGCTCGGTGGGCATGTAGAGTTCAAAGACAAGCTGGGCCTCGCCAACGGGCCTATTGGGTTCGTTCTCTATGAGGTTGACTTTCTTAAACGGAATCGAACCTTCAACGGTGCGTGTTTGGGAGAACTCAAACATTGTTACCCCTGTCTCTAGCTGAAGGTTTAATAGCGTAGCACGTTTAGGAAAATTACCCGGTCAAAATCTCTATATCGGATAAACGGCCAATCGTATCTTGTGATCGTCAAGAAAAGGGGTAACGAGAAAGGACCCGATCATGCATTGCAAACAGTGTGGAGCAGAGATTAACGACGGCGCCAAGTTCTGCGGCGTGTGCGGAACGCCTACAGTCGCGGCTGCGGCCAGCACGGCGGGAGACGCGATTTACGTCGAGGCCCGGCCGATTGAGAGCCAGCCTGTCGAGGCTCAGTTTCAAGCGGCGGAGGATGCAGAGGCCGCTGCTTGCCTGCAAGATTCACTTCGCGAGTCCATCGGGTCCCTTACGCGAGCGTCAGTGATTTCGTTGCTCTATGTGCTCTTTTTCAATTACGTGCTGGGAGGGGGCTCACTGGGGCTCGACTATATGATTCTGCTGGGGCTGCTTCTGATTGGTCCCTGGAAGGTAATTATCTCGCTGTACCGCAGCGGTGTAAGGCTTCCCTTTGTCTATGGTGGCGGCATTATCGGTATCACGATTATGCTAATCGAACTTGTGGTTCTCGTGGGCCTTCCTGTCGTTGTTCTGATGCTTTTTTACTGGTTGGGCAGCGTGATTCACGGAGCGGTTCCGGTTGTTCCCGAATTAGCCCCGATGACGATGGTGGCACTTTGGCCTATCGTCTCGGTTGCCAACATCATCTTCAAGGCAATCAAGCTGCACATGGCTCGCGCCTAGCAAGTAGCCCGTCGCATGCCTTCCGCGTGGGGTCAGGCGAATTTGAAAGGTGAAAGAAAAGGTTTACAGTCGAGCAAATTGTCCTGGGCCTTTTCTGTTTGCAGGCTGTGGACTATCGTTTCGATATGCTGAAGTTCTAGGGGGGGGATATATGTACTGCGCAAGCTGCGGGGCAAAGATCAAAGACGGGGCGCGATACTGTTCCGCATGCGGAAACCGTTGGATGTGGATGATGCGCCGGCGAATGCTCAGCAGCCGCTTCTTTCAGGTACACCAAAGGCGCCTGCTGATAGAAAAGCGACGAGCGATCCTGCTGCATCTCGCGCAGAGAGCGCTTCTCCGGCGCCCTCTGAGCATATGTCCTTTGCGGCCTTTATGATGCAGCGTCGGCAGATCGGCCGTTTTGCCGTGCCTACGTTTGTCGCCATTTTTGCAGCAATCATCTTTACCGCTAGTGTCGCCTACGCACTGGTCAAAGCTTACGAGGCCTTTGTGCTGCCTCAGCTGCAGCAGCAGGAACAGCCGGCTGCAGTCGAGAATAAGTCGTCTCAAAAGAAGGTCGCGGCAGCTAACAAGAAAGCGCACAAGGCCTACGAGGGCGTGGTTGCGCGTTACGAGGACTTTGTGAGCTATTGCGAGCAGAAGGGAGCTGGTACTGCCAACTACGACGACTGGGCTCTGGGGCGCGGCGATGATTCTGGGCTGGGGCAGATATTCGTTTATGACAGCCAGAATGCTCCCGGCTTTTTAAACTACTACTATGCTTTCGATGATTTGAACGGCGACGGAATTGACGAGTTGTTTATTGGGTCTGTCGATGCGCAGAACGATATTTCGGCGATTGTAGGTGCCTACTGCTTTGTTGATGGAAAGGCCGTTTCGGTTATGCCTTCGTCAGAGATGGTAGAAGGCTCCAGCAATATGACGAATCAGTATGACGGTTTTATTGCTCAGGGTGAGAGCCAAGTCATTACTGTCTGTAAGGACGGCATCGTTAAATTTACTTGTAGTCAGGATTGTAACCAGGCAGACTTCTATATTTCGCTTACTGCAAAGGGTCCTGAGGTCGTAGACGCGGTGCAAATTCAAAATAAGGAATTCGATAGACAGAATGGCGCCTACTTGGTGAGGACCGTCGAGGATGGTGGCAAACCACAGGAGACGATGGTCCAGGGGCGTGAAGAAGCGTGCAAAATTCTTGACGAGATTGCCGGGGAGCATCCGGAGGCCGACATTGAAAAGCCGTCTGCAAGCAGCGATATGTGGAAGGCATTCAAAGGAGCGGAGCCTTCGGAGAGCTCTTTGAAGGACGGCTCTGGCGCTGCAGACGATCGAACTGGCGCATCTCAAGCACCATCTGAAGCGGCATCCGATAGCGGCGACGATGGGGAGGCCGCTGCGGGCGACGATGGCGTGATCGCCGACATGGATGCGTTCATTGCAAACGCCAAGCGCGAGTTGATTGTGACAGATGACGCCTCTATTACGTACAAGGTCGCTGATAGGCCAAGCTATTGGGAGGGGGCGGCAACGTACGTTTGGTACGTCGAGTTTTATAAAGACGGAAAGGTCGTAGCGTCTGCGGAATGCGGCTCTGAAGGGTATCCGTGCCGGTCGATTATGGCCTATCACGAGAGCTAGTAACTTTAGCCGAGACATGTTGGCATTACGGCGTGCGCGGCTCCTATACCTTTCCCCTTGTTCCATCCGACGAGTTTAGTTACAGCTAAAACGGCCGTTACGAAGAGCTGACCGAGAGGCCGAAGACACTCGCCCGCTAAGCGGGTGTGCCCCAAAAGGGTATCTGGGGTTCGAACCCTCCCGGTTCTTCGTCAGTTGACCAAAGGTGCGACATTATTACCGCTCGCCGGCGGGTGACTAAATGCGATGACTTGAGGGCTATAATTAACCGAGCTAAGTTGGGGGATAGATTGAGACGCACGGGCTTTCGATGCGCCTGTCGGCTCGGCATTTCGCAATTCATTAGACACGCGGAGCGCGTGGTTTGGGATTAACGAAAGGAATCAGCATGTCTCTGTTCCATAGCGATAACGAAAAGGAAGAAAAGCACAGCGGAATACTCGGTGCCTTTTCTGTCGACAATATCAAATGGGAGCCTGGCAACAACGAAGATGCCTCGCTTGTCTCATTCCGCTATCCCTACGAGGATTTCCCCAACGGGTCCTATCTTCAGGTTGCGCAATCGCAGATTGCCGTTTTTACCAACAATATGGGGGCGGGCAGTTCTACTGACGCTACGGGTGCCGGCGATTCTCAGGTAAGCGTGTTTGTCGGTCCGTGCAAGATCAAGCTCGACACGGGAGACAGCCGATTCGCCCCGTTCCGCAATGCCGCTCATTCGCTTACCGGCGGTAGCTCGGCGTTTCATTCCGTTGTGTACTTTATCAATACCAACTACATGAACGAGCTACGCTGGGGCACGACCGAGCCCATCATCGTTCAAGACCCTGAGGAAGACGTCAACGTTCACGTTCGCGCCTTCGGTTTGTTTGGCGTGCATATCGAACAGAACGATTTGAGTCTGGTTCCCATTCAGGCGAGGAAGTTCCTTGTTAAGGTCGTGGGCACGCGAGATCGCTATACACGAGAAGAACTTACCTCCTTTATGCGGGCAAAAATCCTTGAGTATGTTCCCGACTTGCTTGCTAAGGCGATTGTTGACCAGGAGGTTTCCGTTCTTAAAATTGCGACGCATCTGAGCGACTTCTCGTCTCAGATGCAGGTCAAGCTCGTTAACTATTTCGATGAGTTTGGTCTCACACTCGATAACTTCTCGTTCAACAGCATCAAGCCCTTCGAAGAGGATCTTGCCGCCATCAACGAGATGAAGATCCAGCGTAAGCGGAGCATTCTCGAGGCACAGGGTAACGCTGCCCAGATGGACATCGAGTCCGAGGCACTTGCCAGGAAGCGTGCGCGCGAAGGCTACAACTATCAGCAGGAGCGCGGCATGGACGTAATGGAGAGTGCTGCGGGCAATGAGGGGAGTGCCGCATCGGGCCTCATGGGAGCCGGCATGGGACTCGGCATGGGCGTTGGCATGGGCGGTGCATTTGGAGCTGGCTTCTCCAACTTGGCCAACCAGACCATGGGCGCTGTTGCTCCCATGGTTGGAACGGCTTCCGCGTCCGCAGGTATGCAAAACGGTCTCGTGTGTCCCGGTTGCGGAAACGTTAATCCGATGGGTGCTAAGTTCTGCCTGGAATGCGGACAAAAGCTCGAGCAGGGTGTTGCGTGTTTGGCGTGTGGGCATCTTAACCCGGTCGGTGCCAAGTTCTGCCTTGAGTGCGGGAACCGGTTGACCTCGCCAAGGTGCCCGAGCTGCGGAGCCGAGTTGCCGGAAGGGACCAAATTCTGCCCCGATTGTGGAACTAAGATCCAATAAGGAGAAACAAAGATGAACGGTTCTGTTAAACGTGTCATTTTGGGCGAGGCAATCGTCTTGGTGGCGTGGCTTGTAATCATGTTTGTCTGCAAAAACGCGCTGATGAACCCTATCGTCTTTGCTATGTCGCTTGGTTTTGGGGTTTTGGCTTTTGCGGTGGCTTCGATTTCGGCTACCATGTCCGATAAGCAGTCCACGGTCAAAAGCACGACCGAAATCCATTATTTGCCGATTGCATCCAGCTGTGCCTATTTTGTTGTTGCCCTTCTTGCCAATACGTACTTTGCGTTTGTGGCGTATGGGTGGGGCGGCAGCACGATCCCGGTTGTCGCAAACGTTGTTCTTCTCGTTGTGCTTGTCCTTGTGCAGATGGGTCTTGGCTCCTATGCCCGCCGGGCAGACCAAAAGGTTGCCGCCGCCCTCGCAAAGACGGTTCAAACGGCACAGTTCGGATCATATGTGGGGCAGCTTCTTGCCGTAGCGGAGGACGCTCAGGTTAAAGCCGAACTCAAAGGGCTCAAGGATGACATCTCCTTTAGTTCCAACATGTCGCACCCCCATGTTCAAGAGATCGAGCGACAGTTCTCCGCCGCGCTTGAGGCGGTCTCGAATTCCATGAGTGCCGATGAGCCGGCAGATGTTACGGTTGGCCTTGTCCATGATGCGCGCAATATCTGGAAAAAGCGCAATGCGGCGCTGACCGCTGTCAAATAAGGGCTCGCGCTGCTTTTTACCAGGGCACTTTGATGGTTGAAGTGGGGGAAGCTATTGGAAATCAACGGAATAACTTGCGAGGGCTGCGGCAGCACCGATGTCGAGTTTGACCCCGCAACTCGAAAGGTTCATTGCAACCAGTGCGGTCGCGAGATGTACTATTCGCGGGCGCGTCTGGGGGCCACGGGCAAAATCGCGTTTGCCAAGGACAATGCCATCAAGTTTTTTAAGGGCGGCAACTTCCCGGAGGCCCGCAAATTTGCCGCGGACGTGCTCAATATGATGCAAGACAACGCGGCGGCACAGTTTATGGTTGCGTACTGCGATGAGTTTTGCGAAGGTCTTTCGGGTTCGATGACGGTTTTCTTTAAAAGGGCCGAAGATATCCCTCTCGAATATGATGAGGTGCGTGACTTGATCGACTTGTTTGAGTCGACGCTCTACAACATGCGTGACTTTGAGGTTCAGATGGTATCGCTCGTGGTCGCCAATATGCAGAGCATGGAGGATCGGTCTCGACTTGAGAACTTTATCGATGCTGTGTGCCCGTTCTGCATAGCGCGGTATGCTTCGGAAGACTTTATGACTGCAGAGCGGGAGAGTTTCTATCAAGATATTGCCGCCAACTGCAATACACCCAAAACGTGTCTTGCACTACTCAAGGGCATTAGAGAGAACCCCGGGTCCCCCTATAAAACTGGTTCGTTTGCGTTACGAAGAAGGACTTCGTACTTTTTCGAACACTATGTGGAGCCCGTCGGTCGCATCTTCAATTCGATGAAGGCAAGCCAATACAAACAGAAGTTTCTTGTGGCCTATCAGCAGGTGTCCGAGCAATACCGAAGCATGGCCTCTCAATAAAGCAGATGGCGGGCGCTTACTCGCTTAAAGCTATTGGATGATCTAAACAGTGCAAACTGAAAGGTGGTACAGATGAGTGATTCGGGAGTAGATACTGTCCTTATCGAGCGCAGGATCGCCGCTATTGGAACAAAAGTTGACCAGATGACCACGAAGGTCGATAAGGTCGAATCGCAAATGGAGGAAGTGCGGAAGGACCTTAAAAAGCTCCGAAAGGACTTTCTCGAGATGATGCTCGAGCAGCGTCGTACCGCCGCACTTGAGCAGGCGACTACGGAGCTCGTGAGCGTCCGGCAGGAGATGGACAAAAAGTTCGGCAACTACTCAGTGGTTCGAAACACCATGGTCGGTATTCTCCAGGCAACCGATGCGGCGCTCGTGCGCAAGGCGACGATTTCGACGGTCTCCGAGGAGTTAATGATCTCTACCCCGGACTACTGGCTGGCACCTGTCCTGGTTGCCCTTGCGGCATGGATCAACAACAACCGAGATCTTGCAGAGCGCGCAATACGCGAGGCTGTCAAACGTGACAACGAGCACACGTCGCTTGCGATGGCTCTGATCTGCAGACGTAATAACCGCACGGCTACGTGCTACGAATGGTTAGCGCGCTACTTCTCGACGCAAAACGCCGCCCGCATCGATGCCGATGCGATGGTCTACATCGATGCCTATATCAACGGCATCTTTGGAACCGACGAAAAGCACCTGTGCGACGACTATATGGCGGGCTGGATCGAGCAGATCAGAAATCAGAGCCCTGAGTTCGAGAATGAGCAGTCAGAGTCATGGGCGGAGTACTTTACCGGCTACGAGGAGGATATGAGTTCGAGATATCCGGCGCTCAAGGTGGTGGTCAAGGAGTTTGACTACATCAATAAGTATCTCGGAAAAGTCGAGGCAATCGAGAGCATCTCCAATGACTTCGCCGACCTCAAGGCTTCTGATGTTGACGAGAGGACGCTTGCCGAGCAGGTTGACAGGCATTTGATGGAGCTCGTTAACTCCGATGACTCCAAGGAGCGAAATTTGCGCCGCCAGGAGGAGTATCTTCTTGCGGTCAAGGCATTTGGCGGAGACGTGGAGCGCGCCCGAGAGCTCGTCAATCGTCGCCGCGATGAGAAGCGTCAGCAGACGATGAACATCATCGACCAGATGACACGCTCGATGCGCGACCAGAGTGCGTCTGTGGATGTGCATAAGAAGAAGACCGCGATTCAGTTTTTGGGTTCCTATATCAACGGTGGTTTCAACCGGTATCGCAAGAGCGACATCCCCGAATTTCCGCAGGCGATCACCCTTGACTTCGACGGATGGACAAGCAGGGCGGTTACCGGCGATGAGGGTAATGCGCTGCGCGGCGATTATGTTCGCTATGTCGGTGAAGAGAAGAAAAAGGAGCTCGCTGAGCTTGATGTCAAGGTTGCGAAGGGCAACAAGAGCCACAAGATAGCGGCCGTTGTCCTCGCTGTTTTGGGAGTAGCTTTCTTTGCGTTTGTAAACCAGGTTATTGGCATTCTGCTTCTTGCGGGGGCTGGCTATTGTCTAGTAAAGACGAGCCTCTCGGGCAAGCAGCGCGCTACGGAGGCAGAAGAGATTGAGGCCAAATACTCCAAACGCATCCAGGAAGGCTGTTCCGAGATCGATCTGGCGCTTAATCAGTGGAAGAGCGCGAAGGAAGCTGCGGCCGAGCGCAGCGACCTGCTTAAGCTTGAAAAGGTTGCCTAGCCGGTAGGATTTGTCTCGATAATCCATGAATGGAGTGAAAAAGATGGCTGATGAAGTGACTGATTTCGACCATAACGATGCTGCAATGCAGGACCTCGATGCATTGAGCGAGCTCGATAGTCTGTTTGAAGAGGACGAGCGACTGAAGCAAGCTGAGAACAATGTTTTGACCCAAAATCTCACGGGCTTCGCAAACTGCTTTCCCGATTGGGATTTGCATCCGCCGGTAGCGTAGAAAAGCGCTTGAAGCACAAGCTACGATCATTTGGAAACATCGATGTTTCTGCGGGCTAGAAGCCATGGGGCTTTTGGCCCGCTGGCTTTCATATGCCGGTCGGCGGCATAGGGCATCAATCGTATTCTAGATTCTTGGACGCCAGGCCGACTCGCTTCGGATCGGGCGCTACACCAACTTTCTCGACACTACCCTATGCTCAAAGCTGGTGGCGATGCGGTCCTCACTCGCAATGGATTGGGGCCGAGCGATGCCATTCGTGCGCTTTGGGCCTATCTCGTCGAGCATCAAACGTTGCCGGGATTTATGGTAGCGGATAAGCGCGAGGCATCCCGTGCGGAGAGTCTGGCCGAGCAGGGAAGTGGCCTGGCTTTTTCTTCGTTGGGGCTGAGCGCGTCGGATTTTGCACCGGCCGAATCTTCGGCGGAAGACTGGGATGCCGTACGGGATGATATGTATGATGCGATGATTGCCGACATCGAGGCGAATTGCTGATGATTGAGGCAAAGCATCTCTTGGTAGATACGAACGTTTGGCTCGATTATTACCTGCAAGAGGGGGCGTTCGACGAAGCGAGAAGATTGGTTGAACTGGCCGAGGCAGGAAAGATCGACCTTCTGTATGCGCCAACGACGGCAAAGGATGTATTCTATCTTTTGCCTCGGCGTCTAGCCCGGCGGAACGTGAATGGGATGAACGTGTCGTTTGCCTCGGCGTCATGGGCCTGCATTGAGCACATGATGCAGGTGGCAACCGCCTCTCCGCTTTCGTTGGCAGAGTGCGAGATGGCGCGCATGCTTGGCAAGCGCATGCCGGATCTTGAAGACAACCTCATCATCGCCTCCGGCGAGACGGCAGACGTTGACTACGTAGTCACGAGCGACCGGCGCATGCTGGAGGAGATGCCCGAAGTTTGCCTGACGCCTGCCCGCGCACTCGATATGATTGGGATCCTAAACTAACCTTGCCTGTCTCGTTTCGCTATCATATGGGGCATTGTGAACCTCATGCAACTTTGGAGGACGGTATGGCGGATAACGCCGAGATGCTATTCTCGCCTGAGCTGGTGTTTTTTGATTGGGAGTGTGCGACGCCGGGTGAGGTGTTTGCGCGCCTCGAGGGTGAGCTTGCCCCGCGCGGCTACATTACATCCGGTTGGCTCGATGCCGTCCGCACGCGCGAGGACGCCTATCCCACGGGTCTTGCTATGCCGGCGGCAAACATCGCCATTCCGCATACCGATCCGGGGTTTGTGGCCAAGCCCTATATCGCGGTGGTAAAGCCCGCCGCACCTGTGACGTTCAACGCGATGGCGGGCATGGGCGCCCCGGTGCCGGCGCAGATCGTCATCAACCTGGGCATTGCCGAGCCGGGCGGCCAGGTCGAGGCACTTCAGGCGCTCATGAATATCTTTATGGACGCCGACGCTGCGGCCGATGCGCTTGGCCAGACCACGCCCCAAGGCATGGTCGACGCCATCCGCCGCCACTTTTAGGGTCGGCACTTGGGGACTGTCCCAAACTACCGGCAGAAAAGGAACGTCCCTAATTGCCGTCTGCCAGAGCGGTCCCCTTTGCACCAAAATGGTGCAGATTAACCTGTCCCCCATGTACCAGGTGTGCCGCGGGGCTGCGTTGTGACACAATGGCGTTTGTTCGATTCGTGATGCGAAAGGCCAAACATGGCAAATAAAAAAAAGAACCCCGAGGCCGCACCGACGCCCGAGCAACAGGCTCGCGCCGCCTCCAGCTCTCGTCAGAAGCGGCGCAAGACCTATGTGTCCAAGACTGCCAAGATCGTCCTAGTGGTCATCGGCGTGCTGGCAATGCTGCTTTCCGTCTCGGCCATGGCGTGCTCCGGCCTGATGTCACAGACTGAAAGCGCCAGCTCGGGCTATAAGCTCACTGGTGGCGTGGCTGCTACCATCAATGGCACCAACCTCACCGAGGACACCGTGACCAAGCAGATCATGAGCATGCGCACATCCCATGGCTACACTAAGGACAAGGACTGGGCGCAGTACCTGGTCAACAACGATCTCACGCCCAAAAAGTACCGCAAGCAGCTCATCGACTCCTACACGCAGCAGATTCTGCTTCAACAGGCGCAGAAGGAAAACGGCGTGACCGTCTCGGACGAGGAGGTCGAGAAGGCCTGGAAGGACGCCTGCAAGAGGTCCGGTGGCGCCAAGACCTTTAAGAAGACGCTTAAGACCTACGGCTACACCGAGGACACCTACAAGGATTCGCTCAAGGAGAGCCTGGCGCAGCAGAAGCTCAAGGATGCCGCGGCACCCACCAGCAAGCCCAAGGACAGCGAGATTGTCGATTACATCAATGAGAACCTGTCCAACTACAACGATGCCCGTCGTTCGTCGAATATCCTGATCAAGGTCGATTCTGACGCTTCCGACGAGGACAAAGCTGCCGCCAAGGCCAAGGCGCAGGAGTGCCTGGACAAGATTAGCTCCGGCGAGCTAAGCTTTGAGGACGCTGTGAAGCAGTACTCCGACGATACCGGCTCCAAGGATAAGAAGGGCGATGTGGGCTGGGACAAGCTCACCACCTTCGTCGACAGCTACCAGAAGGCGCTCGAGGGGCTCAACAAGGGCGATGTGAGCGACGTCGTCGAGTCGACCTATGGTTACCACATCATCAAGTGCACCGACTACTTCCATGTCGATAGCCAAGTCGATGATATCAAGCAGGTGCCCAAGGACATCAAGAAGTACGTTTCCAACGTGGTGAAGACGCAGGCAGAGAGCGCTGCGTACAGCGAGTGGCTGGAGCAGTACAAGAAGGACGCCGACATCACCGTTAACCCCATGCCCAAGGACGTGCCGTACAACGTCAGCCTGAAGGGCGTCACCAAGAGTTCGGCCGACGATTCGTCGAAGACTAAGTAATCATGGGGCGGCGCTCGCGTGAGTGCCGCCCGTACTATTGAGGAGGATTTGCAGATGACCAACGAAGAGCTGCAGAAGGAAATGATTGCGGCCATGAAGGCTAAGGACAAGGTTCGCCTGTCCATCATTCGCCAGGTTAAGGCCGAGGTGAAGAATATCGAGGTCAACGAGCGCCGCGATGTGACCGAGGAAGACGTCAACAGTATGATCAAGCGTCTGATTAAGCAGACGAGCGAGACGCTGGAGATGTCCATCAAGGCCGGCACCGACCAAGAGCGTACCGACAATCTGACCGAGCAGGTCAAGATTCTGGAGAGCCTGCTGCCCGCGCAGGTTTCGGGCGAGGAGCTCGAAGCCCTGATTGATCAGGTTATCGCCGAGCTGGGCGCCACGTCCAAGAAGCAGATGGGCCAGGTCATGGGCGCTCTGGGCAAGGCCACCGGCGGCAACTTCGATAAGCCGGCCGCGGCAAAGATCGTCGGAGCCCGCCTCGCGTAGGGGCCGAGCGGTACACAGTTGAGGCTGAGGGGGCGTGACCATTGCGGTCACGCCCCTTTTTTGGCTGGGTACTCATTGGGGACAGGCTTAAATGAGCACCCAATGAGCGGGTACTCATTTAAGTCTGTCCCCAATGAGTAGGTGGAAGGTTGCGGGTTCTTTACGGGAATGTAGTGTGGGCTGCGGAAACGTGGTTCTTTCCGTACAATAGTTCAACTCATGTAAACGCAGGGAAGGGACATTCATGGCAGACATGATCGAGATCAAGCATCTCAACAAGTACTTTGGCGATCTGCATGTGCTCAAAGATATCAACCTTACCGTCAAGCGCGGCGAGAAACTCGTAATGATCGGGCCTTCCGGCTCTGGCAAGTCGACGCTCATCCGTTGCGTCGATTATCTTGAGGAGCCCACGTCGGGCGAGGTCATCATTGACGGTACACCGCTCACCAAAAAGAATCACCTGGAGATGGCTCGCAAGTATAGTTCCATGGTGTTTCAGCAGTTCAACCTGTATCCCAACATGACGGTGTTGGGCAACCTGACGCTCGCGCCCATCAAGCTGCAAAAGAAAAGCAAGGAGGAGGCGACCGAGATTGCCATCGCCGCGCTCAAGCGCGTCGGCATGGCGCATAAGGCCGGTGAGTATCCGCAGAATCTCTCGGGTGGTCAGCAGCAGCGCATCGCCATCGCCCGTGCCCTGTGCACCAAG